>BNWD01000006.1 GCA_025998575.1 Alphaproteobacteria bacterium
ACACAGTGACCCTTCTTGCATATATTTAATTGGAAGAACAATTGCAACAGATAAAAAGCATATCTTAATTGACCAATTCAATTACTTTTAAAGTATATATTGTTGCGGTATTGATAAAAATGCATCTTTGGAGATCTTTCAAAATGCACATATATATGCTAGAATTTGTTTTTGAATAGAATACCATCTCATGTGGCAATACACTATTTTATAGTTTTAAAACAAAAGAAGTTTGAGGAATTCAATACTTCTATCCTGGATTTGCGATTAGATACTGTCATGATAAATCTCTCATGTATAATTGCCAGAGTTTTAAATCAAGAAGAGATTCAGAAGAAGTTCGTTAATATTTATCCATATTTTACAATTGACTTTGTGTATACTCTCTTATTATTAAGAGTTCATTTTTTCACAAAAAATTCACAGTTCTGTTAACAACTCTCTATAATTCTTTTATGGTGACTCCATCTCGCCTCTGGGATACCATAACTCCTTATCTTGTTATGCTTTAATCATAATGGCGGCTACTCTCTTTGCGAATGATTACAATCCTTGTACTTCCACTTCTATATACAGTTTCTTACACCATCCTTTACTAAAAACTGCTGCTATTGCAGTGCTTACACGCATCAATCCACCTGCAAACTCATATCTCTCAAATATGCCCAAACATCTTACTAGGTTATAACGCACACGTAACCGGTTGATAATCCTGAAAAGAATGGTATGCAGAAATGAAGTTGCAATCATTAGCAAATTTTGACAGATAATCGCGTAAAGTATAATCACAAAGAGAGAAGTGTTGCCATGATTCTGTATCTTGAATGGAATGTATTTTTGATAATAGCAAGGATTTAATGTGCTTGATATTAGGCTTGGAAAGAAAAAAAATAGTTGAAATATGCTGAAATCTTAGAGATGGATGAGCTTATACTTATGTTCAAAAAAAGAGAATAGGGTCAGAATATAGGCTGCTGTTTACAGGAAACAGGATCTGTTTTAGTACGTTTGAGGTATGCGTGGAGATAAATACTGCTAAAATTTATACAGAACATATAGTTACAAAGTCTGAGAAATGTTTAGTAAAATCTTGTAACTAGGTGCTAAAACGTTACCTTGCAAAAAGAATCCAGGAGTCTTTAGCTAAATTGCTTGTTGATAAACTTAATCGTCACTGGAAATAGGTTACTATTCAAAATATAACGCAATAAACAATTTAACTATATTTTCATAATTAATTTTAACTTCCTATAACATCTTACTTAGAGATTAAAGAGGCAGATAGAAAGTAACTTTGAATATTGATTACTGTTGGCTGGAATAGATTGTGCTTAAACTATTAGCAAAAACAATTATTAAGCACATTATCTCATATTATCTAGTTGAATCAAAATAAATATGTTTAATAATTAACTGAACAAACTTATTTATTAGAAGAAATTTACATATAACTTTGAGTATGCGTTTTGATTAAGAATAACCTTTTGTTTTTCTGCACAATTTAGTGAGATAACATACAACCAAGCTTTTGCGCATACATAACTAATTAATTTCATCCTTTATCAAATCTATGATTATACATAAAATACGCACAATTTTAAATATTGCAGCGTTTGTGTATTTATCTTTGCGTAAAGATCAGATATATTGACAATTATGTCGCAATTAATTGTTGGTTATTAATGAATTGTTAAATAATAATATAGGAAGACAAAGAGTGCTGCTTGTTTATCTCGATTGTCCTTCTTGTGCCTTTCCATTATAATGCGGTTGTTTGTTGTATTTTTTTGTTTTGGATATGTTTTCTTCGAAAAAAGGCGTGCTCGTGGTTGGATATGGAGTATCTGGGAAGGCAGCATTTGAGTTTTTGAGAAACAACGGGCACGATGTTCTTTTGTTTGATGATGGCAAGATAGACGTTCCAAACAGAGTCACAGCTATAAACTGGACAGCTATTGATCTCATTGTTAAGAGCCCGTCTGTGCCTTGTTTTGGCAGCAATTGTCACAAAATTATTCGCGAGGCTAATGAGAGATCTCTTCCTGTTTTGTCTGTTTTTGACGTTTTTAAGCTATACAATCCTGCCGCTCGAATGGTTGCTATAACTGGCACTAATGGAAAATCGACGACAACCGCATTGGTTTATCACATATTGAAGAACTCGAATTTTTCAGCTGCAATTGGGGGAAACATTGGGATTCCTTATTTTTCTATGCCAAAATCTGACATTTATGTTCTTGAGATGTCTTCATATGAGCTTACGAGTTCAAAATATTTGGATTTCGAAATTAGCTGCGTTTTGAATATCGACCCTGATCATTTGCAATTTCATTTGACATTTTCGAATTATATCGCCGCGAAACATTTGGCTTTGGATCACGCGAAAATCAAGATTTTTTCTATTGAAGATAAATTAACAACTAGCAAATACAGCTTCAATGAGAATGCTATAAGAATATCTATCGCCAATATTCCAGAGGCAAATTATTACGTTCGTGAAGGAGTTTTGATAGATTCCGGAGAAGCAGTCATCGATTTGTCGAATTTGGAAGAATTGCGCGGAGCTCATAACCATCAAAATGTTCTGTGCGCGTATGCCATTTGCCGAAAATTTGGCCTTCCTCCAAAGGAAATAGCATTGAGCATTGCCAGTTTCAAAGCGCTTCCTCATCGCATGAAAATAGTCAAAAGAATTGGGAACGTGTTGTTTGTTAATGATAGCAAAGGGACGAATCCAGTTTCGTCTGCCAAAGCTCTTGCTACATTCGTTGGCCATAAAATCTTCTGGCTAGCCGGAGGGCGGAGCAAGAAAATTGAGCCGCTACCTTTCGTTTCGCATTATCTCCAAGGCGTTCACAAGATATATCTTTTTGGAGAAGCCGAGGATGAGTTCGATAATATTTTTAAAAGTTACGCGAAAACGGCGAAATGCGGATCCATGGAAAGCGCCCTCAACGCGGCATTCATAGAATCGATGAAAATGGAAGATCTTTCGGTAATCCTGTTCTCGCCAATGGGAACGAGCTTCGACCAATTCGCAAATTTCGAAGAACGAGGCGACAAATTCATCTCACTGGTCAATAAGCTGTTGATTGAAACTATTTACGATTGCAACTGTGATTAAGTTTATCAGCAAACAATTTAACGTAAATATCTTTTCGTTAAGAAGTATTTCATATAATTCACATCAGTTTTATTGAATTTTGTATGTGTTATAAGTATATAGCGTGAAGGATAGAAGTTATTAGATATACAAAATTCATAAATGTGAATGTCGTCGACTATAAGAGTTATAGTCGACTTTGGTTATTGCTTGCGCGTTACCATATAAATTCCATAATTTTAAATACTGGTTTACCTTCCTCAACTCGTAATTTGTTTGCGAAGAACAGTAATTTCGCTTTTGTTATTGGTTTTTCGTCTAATATATATTCTTCATTTTTATAAAACGAGCTGCCGAAATGCCTGTTTTTTCTAACTGTATGGCCTTTCGAAACTATGTAATCTATTATGTCGGAAAATGTCGAGAAGGAGTTTGCTTCTTTTTTGATTACGATACTCGGAATAACGCCAACATCTTTGCGTGTCGCATTGAATTTATGCATCAATTTATACTTCTTACGGCCAACAATTTTTCGAATTTCAGATCTCGCTTTCCGAATTCCAGATCTTGAAAGAAATTTGTTAACAGCGCTCACAGACCTTCCAATAGCCATTGCCATAGTCCTTATTTTCTTTCCGTTCGAGAACAATTCTTTCAACTTCTCGAATTCCTCAACCGTCCAGCTATCTGGCATTTTGTACCTGTATCGCTCTTTAATTGATCCATTCGCAATCCTCACCACTCTCGAACTTATATCAATTTCTATAAATTTTTTCACTTTCAATTCCACTGCTGCAAAACATATCCATATATTAATCTTCGCAAATAAAACTACATCCATCAAAATAAAATTTTTGTCCCAAAAAATTTTAAATAATTTTATTTCTTGAAACAAAAAGAAGAGGATGATGTTATAAAACGAAAAATCTAGCTGTAGTAAAGTTGTTCTCTATCACCTTTATCCTAGCTTTAATGCAATTATATCAATAATAAACAATGTGTTCGTTTTCACGTTTCAATACATTGCAAATATTCGACTCAAATCAATTTGTTGGAGCCGGCATTTTACTCATCGCAAAATATTCTATCAATAATATATAATTATTACAGGCAAATCTGAATTGCAATTCACTCATTTTTTTACTCTGCAACACGTTTTATTTTAAATAAGTTACAATGTAAGCAATATTCAAAATTAAACGCTACTAAAGAATAATGTAATAATTGTTGTTTTTAATGAGCTTGAATATATTACTCATAGTTCTATTAGTAATATATTTCGCATTAGTAAAATGTTTTTTGGTTTGAGCAATTTTTACATTGCGACTTCAATCCCATTTACAAAAAAATCTCTTGCTATCGTTTATCATATTGTGATATACTGTGTATATATGCGGGTATAGCTCAGTGGTAGAGCACAACCTTGCCAAGGTTGTGGTCGAGGGTCCGAGTCCCTTTGCCCGCTCCACTTATTTTTTGGAGGTGATATTATGGCTAAAGGCCCTGTTATTGCGATTAAATTGTTGAGTTCTGCTGGGACTGGATATTTTTATGTGACGAAGAAGAATCCGAGAACGATTCCAGAGAAGTTGGAACTTATGAAGTATGATCCAAAAGTTCGAAAACGCGTGCTTTTTAAGGAGCATAAGATTAAGTAAATGGGTTTTTCTTGCGGGATTGTTGGGCTTCCAAATGTAGGTAAGTCGACTCTATTCAATGCATTGACGGCAACGGCGATGGCTGATGCGGCAAATTATCCGTTTTGCACGATTGATCCTAATATTGGGCGTGTATTTGTTCCAGACGAACGCTTGTTCTCATTGGCGAAAATCGCTAGCTCGAAGGAGATTTTGCCTGCTCAACTGAGTTTTGTTGATATAGCTGGCATAGTTAGAGGGGCAAGTTCTGGTGAAGGGTTGGGAAATAAGTTTCTGGCAACCATAAGAGAAACTGATGCTATTTTGCATGTTGTCAGGTGTTTCGATGACAATGACGTTATTCATGTCAATGGGGTTGTTGACCCGATTTCTGATATTGAGACAATCGAAACTGAGTTGTTGCTTGCTGATCTTGAAAGTGTTGAGGGACGTTTTCCTGGCGTTGAAAAGAAAGCGAAATCTGGCGACGCTGTTGCGAAAGAATTATTGCCACTTTTGACGAGTGTTTTAGAGGTTTTAAAAAGCGGGCAGTTGGCGTGCAAAACGAGCGTCAGCGATAGCCAACGCTCGTTGCTAAAACAATTGCAATTGCTGACTTCGAAGCCTGTTTTGTATGTTTGCAACGTTGCTGAAAAAGATGTTTGCACACATAATGAATATATTAAACGTGTTTTGAAAAGAGCTGCTGGAGCGCCTGTTGTTGTCATTTCTGCGGCGATCGAATCTGAAATCGCGCTTCTTGATTCAGAGCAAGACAAATCAGATTTTCTGTCTGGCATTGGGCTTAAAGAAGCTGGCTTAAACAAGGTTATTAGACAAGGTTACAATCTTTTAGATTTAATAACATATTTTACAGTTGGGCCGAAAGAAGCAAGAGCTTGGACGATCAAAAAAGGCATGAAGGCGCCGGCTGCAGCTGGTGTTATTCATTCGGATTTCGAGCGCGGTTTTATCTGCGCGGAAACTGTTTTTTGGAACGATTATGTCGAGTTTGACGGCGAACAAAAAGCCAAACAAGCTGGAAAAATTCGCTTGGAAGGCAAGGAATATGTTGTCCAAGACGGTGACATCATGCATTTTAGGTTCAATGTTTGAGCTACGATGCTGTATAATATGTGGCCTTTTTGAGGCATATGCAAGTTGTGGATTCACAAATATTGTTATCTATAATTAGAAGAAAAAATGATTTTCTCAAAGATAGACGTTCATTTTTATAAAATTGTATGATTTATATTGAAAAACAAAATGTCGCTCAAATCTAAACCAGTTATTGAGCTTTACGTGTTCTTGTTTGCTAATAGACAATAATTGCAAATGAATTTGTGCTCAGAGATAAAATATCCTGCATAGCTCTGCCACTGTTCAAAGATATATAGGAGGCAGCATACAAATGTACTCAAAAAATAGCTCAATGACGAACGCGGCTAAATTTCGTTTTTGTTGAATAAAAATTGTAATCTTTTAAATTTAAGAAAAAAAGGACAAAGTTCATGAATAATACGTCAATAAAATAAACCAATCATGTGTAATCTACAGAATTTTAAATCAAGAAGAGATTCAGAAGAAGTTCATTCATATTTATCCATCTATTGTAAAGACATCCTATTTTATTATATATGTTTTTAGACTCGTTCTATATGGTTCTGTAAATACCTTCCTCCTATTATTGGTGCCTATCCTAAAAACATGATGAGCATTTTTTTGAGTCTACAAGTTATTAATAACGACATTATGCTGCTCGATCGATGAAAAATAAAATATTTTTTTATTGATCAATACTGATGGTATTTGAGCATGTATTGCAAGATGTTTTTGGTAAAGCTCCAGTGAATTTAAATAATAAAAAGCAACTTGTGTCGGAAGAGCAAGTATTTAGCGAAAAGATATTATCATTAAGTTTAGATAGCCAATGTCGCTTAGAGATCGTTGGCAGAAAATAAGTCATTTATTTGTTTACGCTAGGCTGAAAATGTTTTCATGTTGCCTGCCTTGGTGTGATTTCCATAAAGAATGCAACATCTGGCATAATCTATACAAATATTTAATGATGGAACGACAGCGCTCTTTTCTGGAATTTTTTGATGATTTTAAAACAGAAGAAGTTTATGGAATTAGATATAGTTTTTATTGATTCAACTACTATTAAGCGTCATAAACATGGTCCAGTAGCCTCTAAAGAAAAGATTGCCTCAAAAATATAAGCAGAAACGTTGCTGGAAAATGATCGAAAATTCATATTATTGTTGCATGCAACATGTGATTAGCGTCAACGTTATCATAGCACCAACATACGATTCCAAGCCTGTAGAAAGACAGTTATACCTTCTGAATCTCAAGAAAATAAAAATATCTAAAGTGTACAGCTCAAATAGAAAAGCTCCGTTAATAGTTGCTAAAACAGTATACAAATGTCGTTATTGAAGCGAGAACAGTTTCCAAAAACGTAAAGAAAACATAAGGTTACGTATACCATTTGATAAACTCGACGTCACTTTTATTGTCTTCGTCGCTCTCATTAAATTTGAACTTTGTCTGCGATACCTAATTTAGAGGAATTGTTAATGGCAATTGGTGAAGTACTTGAAAATAGAGCCTGTGCATTGTCGATAACAATTAAGTTTGCTCATAAAATATTCGCCTTTTATGATAATTTCCTTGCTAACTCTAATTTCGAGAAGACACACAAAACTCCACGCAACTATTTTGCGTTGCGCAAAGTTTTTTATTCTAAAATACTACATTTGGTTAAGTTTCAAAATCTAATTAATAACACAGTTTTCTCCGATAGTGCATTTATTGCAACAAAGATATGCCTGCTGAACATTTTTCAAGATTACTTCATCCGCTTCTATTTTATATATTTCTGATATATCTCCGCTTATTATCGCTTTTTTTGTAAAAATAGTCGCCTTTGGAGCCTTCAAAATTCCTTTGGATTTTATCTTATCTGTAATTATTTTGTCACCAAATAGATAAAATTCACCGCTTATTTTTATTTTCTTCGCCGTTAAATTGTAATTGAAAGTCGCATTACCATCGGAATATAAGCTTTCAGTGATAAAAACATTTCTGTTAGCAACAATATCTCCATAATTATGAAGAAAACCTTCTAAATAAACATAAGAAAAATCAGGCGAAGCGATTTCTGAACTATTTCCAATATTTAGAAACGACACCAAACACACAAAACACAAAATTTTCTTTAACATATTTTTTTCGTAAACGCAGCTAACTACCAATATAGCCTTTCAAATTTGTGTTAATTTTTAGTTAAAATTTGCAAAAAATTTTACGCTTCTGGCTTTTAATTTATGAAAGGTTATGCTCCGCTTCTTAGTTCTTTTTTGTTGGAAAAAATTCCATTGATAACAAATGTTTTAGGAGCGCCTGTGTGTTACATCTAAATTAATAAAGTTATGTTTATTTCGCAAAAATATGCGTTTTCTAAATTATCAGAACCATCTGAAAACGTACTGTTACTGCAAGCAAATTGCATTATACATATTATGATAAAATTATTGACGTAACATCGCTATTTTTATATAATAATTGTGTAATTATTTTGGAGAGATGGCCGAGAGGCTGAAGGCGACGGTTTGCTAAACCGTTATACGGTTAAAACTGTATCGGGGGTTCGAATCCCCCTCTCTCCGCCAAAAATCGATTTTATGAAAATTCAATAGAATGTTATTTGGTCTTATTTTTATTTCATATGTGCCGCGTTGTTGGAACATATTTCTGAGCGAATGTCTAAGCCTTTAGATTATTCAGAAATATTATGGTGACACGCGGCTATTTATTCTAATGTTCCTTTTTCTTTAATTCCTTATTAGTATTTCTTCACTATATTCATGTATTATATCTGGCTTTCCTTTGCTAAAAAAATTCTCTGGAATCAACTTTTTTATTTTGGTTTTTTTTGAAAGAATTTTTGCAGCTTTTAGAACTTTCGCAATAAACTCAGCATTTGAACTCAAAGGATCAATTTCATTGTCTATTGCGCTATTACAACAACACCAAGCGCTTTTGACTTTGCCACTCTTGTTTAATTTATTTTTTTTGTAAAATTTTTTGATTTGATTAAAAATAGTGTTTATTCCTTCCTGTAAAGAAATTTGAACAGGAGTAAATCTAAAGTATATATTGTCATCTGTAGACTTAAAAGCATCAAGCAATGGAAAAATATGCACTTTACGCCCATACCATTCTATTGCGAATAGCCCTATATCTGTTGGCAATGTAAGAGTAGAATATGTAGTCTGAATTACTCTAATTATTTCATTTGTTTCGTTTGGATTTTTGCTGAAAATGCTTTTTGGATCGTTGAGTAATTCAGTAATGTTTTCCAATAAATTAGGGGGATTTGCCAAAAAAATCAACGCTGCGTGTTGGCCAATCTGTCTACCTTTAGCTAGAAGCTGGCCTTCTGAGCAAAGCATAACGCTAAAATTTGGAACGCATATCTGGCTCTTACACTTGTAGTGTTTGTAATTAGCTGCGACTTCACTTATGTTTTGTATTGCTTCGTGCGAAGCGATTATCGGTCCACCTTTCGGCCATGTTCGCATTTCATGCGCTTCGCAATTTAACATCTGCGAAAACACCCCCAATAAAAACATGATGGTTCTCTCTATTAGCTTGATTTTCATAAAAGACCTCCAAAAATAACAAGCACTATCTAATAATAGTGTCTCATAAAAAAACGCATAACACAAGTATTCATTGGCGCAATAATGCATTTTATTTTAGAATAATTTGAAACGCCAATTATTCCACTAGTTTGATGATTGCGGTTATTATTGAGTGAAGGCCGAAAATGGCAACGATTATCGCTGATATGTATTTCAGTCTCGAGAGAAATTTTTCTGGTATTTTGCCTTTTACTCTGGCAAGAATGATCCCGGAGATTAAATAGAACATGATAGAACCAATGAAAATGCCAAAGATTAGAGATAAAGAATCGCAGAAAGTCATTGCTTCATTGCTGAGATTTGCAAAAATACTGATGAAAAACAAGATAGTTAACGGGTTTGTTAGGTCTAAGAAAAATACCTCAATCATTAGTTTGAGCGCGTTTTCGCTCTTTGTTTGCGCTGAGTTAGAAGTGGCGTTTATCTTGAATTCTCTATATGCAAGATAAAGCAAAAATACACCTCCTGTTATTCGGACTAAAACAATTTTTTCAAGCAAAAAGTCGAAAAGTGCGGACAATCCGAAAGTAACTATTGAACAGTAAAAACAATCTGTTAACGCAGCTCCGAGTCCAACAGGAATCGCCCCTTTCATGCCCATCTTTAGTGTTTTTTGAATGAAAAGCATGCCTATCGGGCCAATAATAGCGCTTCCCATGAAGCCAATTATCCATGCATTTATGAAAAAACTGAACATTGTTTCGTTGACAACTGCTCTTCAACAATAATCTTAAACACAGTTTTTTTTCCTATAGAAAGGATACAATTTGAATCAAGTTTATATTTAATATCTTCGATGCGCTCGTTGTTAATTTTTATTCCTCCGGCTTTTATTAATCGCCGAGCATCGCTCAAACTTTTAACTTGATTATTGTCAAGCATAACTTTGTCGAGATATTCTCCTTTTCCAACATTTATCTCAGAAATGCTACTCGAATAAAAATCTTTATTAATAAAAATTGCGTCAATTTTTGAATGAATTTCTTCAACATCTTCTTGAGAATGAACAAAAGAAGTTATCTCGTCAGCAATAATAATTTTTGCATCATTTATTTTTGCAGTGCCTTGCCAATTCTGCATTTCTTCGACTTTTTCCAGTGGAAGAGTTGTAAAAAACTTAAGCAATGTTATTACATCTTTGTCGTCGATATTCCTAAAATATTGCCAAAAATCGAATGGAGAAGTTAGATCGCGATCAAGCCATATAGAGCCATTTTCTGTTTTTCCCATTTTTTTTCCGAAAGAGGTTGTCAAAAGTGGCAAAGTCAAGCCAATGGTCTGTTTGCCAGTCGCACGGCGAATTAGGTCGACGCCAGATATAATGTTCGACCATTGGTCAGCTCCGCCAATTTCCAAAATGCAATCGTATGTTTTAAAAAGGTAAAGAAAGTCATACGCCTGAAGAAGACTATAGCTGAACTCTAAGAAACTCAAGTGTTGCTCGCGCTCAAGCCTAGAGCTGACACTGTCCATAGTAAGCATCTTGTTTACAGAAAAAAATCTCCCAAAATTTCTTAAAAATTCCATAAAGTTTATCTGTGAAATCCAATCATCATTATTAAGTAGAATTGCATTGTTTGTTCCTGTATCGAAGTTTATATACTTGTGAAGTTTTGACGTGATGCGCCTTGTGTTTTCAGCAATTGTCTCATATTCTAAAAGTGAACGCTCAGTGTCTTTCCATGTTGGATCTCCAATTTTTGCAGTCGCTCCTCCTGCAATAATTATAGGTTTGTGCCCAGCTTTTTGAAGCCTGTTCAACAAAACTATCCAGGCCAAATGCCCAAGGTGCAAGCTTTTGGCAGTTGGATCAAACCCAATATAAAATGTAACTTTTTTGTCTTTTGAAAAAACCTCGTCCAAGAACGAACAGTCCGTCGATTGATATAAAAACCCCCGCGAATTTAAATCTCTTAACAACTCGCTTTTGAAAATATAATTCAATTTGTTCATCTTTCACCTCCATCAAAGCACTGTATCACAAATCCCAAGCAAAATCAACACTGCTCCTATGCAAAAAACCAAAATATTTAACACTTGCTCCCTGTAAGTTATGCTCGTCCCGCGCATCTTGAAAAATAAAAAAACTGGGAGTATAATGGCTATTATTGCCAATATTATTCCTGCAAAATTTAGGACTGTAATAAATGCGTTCGGAATGAATATTGCGACAACCATTGGCGGCAAAATTGCAGTTGATACTGTTGCGAATTTGATTGTGTTCCTGCTGTTTGTGAATCGCGCGAATTCTTTTTCTAATGTGTCAAGCAGCGATGTTCCAACTCCAATGACAGATGTTAATATCGCCAAAAATGACATTGCCCAAATGAATTTTTGCAGAAAAATATTGTTCGTTATGCTCGTTAAAACGTTGATTAATTGGCCAATTTCTATCTTGCCTCGCAGCATTTTTTCGAAGCTCGCATGGTCTGAGTTATAGACCAATATTGCAACGCTAAGAATCCACAATATGTATATAACTGCCGGTATGACACTTCCGAACAGGCATGCATTTCTAATGGTTTTTCTATCGTTTTGTGCAAAATTAGTTAGAGTGTGCAAAGACCCTTGGAACCCAAATGATGTGAACACTGTTGGCGCTATCATGCTCCACGTTTTCAGTTGCGTCGCTCCATTTCCGCTTGGAGGAAGAGCTAGCTCTCTTATATTTGTAATGACGCATATGATTATAATAAAAAAAACAATAAGCATGCAAAAAAACAAGTATTTGTTTGCTTTTATGATAAAATTTGACGAAAGAGCGAATCCTAACGTCAAAACAAGGCCAATCGCTGGAATGAACGCAGTTTCGCACTTCAGAATTGAAGCTAGTCCGAACATATACGCCGACATCAAGGCAAAAGCCAATATCTTGAATGCAAAATCTCCAACTCGAGCAGCAATCTGTCCGCTAAATATTCTGCCAACATCGATTAGCGAATAGTTAGCGTTTGAGACCAAATTTAATTCGCATCTGATCATAGCAGATTTATATGTTAGCCATGCGAAAAACAACATTAAAACAGCGCTGTTTGCTAATCCAAAATTCGACAAGACTATCGGCAGGGAAAGCATTCCGGATCCTATCGCTGTTCCTGCTAAAAGAAATATCGCTTCAAGTTGCTTCTTCATCTTTATTTCCTCAACAGAACTTCGATCTTAAGCATTGTATCATAATACATATGTTTAAATAATCTTCTCAAGCAATATCGTTCCTTGAGAAATAGAAAAGTGGAGAGTTTTTGTGATAGGTTGTCTGTGCGAAAAATCAACTTCACGCGAAATAGAAACAACGGCAATCTCTTTATTTTTAATGGTTTGACATGCGATATTGTTTGCAGTGTATTTCCCTAGCAAAATTTCATTCAATAAACAAACATCGTTTTTCTGAGCACGAGAGTTCGCTGGTTCCAACCACCCTGCAAGTTTTTCCGTTCCACCATACATATTAATGATAGTGCTGATCAGTGCAATGAGATTGTTTTTCACTGCGTCATCTCCTTGCAAAATGCCTTGCAACATATCGACAGTAATTTTCTCAACGCCAATTATACCAATAGCAGGACCATTTTGAGTCAACGTAGGAACGATTTGCAACTCCTGTGAGTTGCCATTAAATAAACAAAGCATCATAAATATAGCAAAAAATTTCAAAATCATATAAACGCCCTCCGCAGCGCAAAACACATCTCTATATTATTATGCTACAACAGTTTTTGTTCGTTGTCAATAAATAAAATAACAATGAAAATCAGTATTGGGAAGCATTATTTGATAATTTTTTTCGATAGCATATTGCGTTTGTAACTAATAAATATTATAATGCAGATATTAATTTTTCGCATTTCGGTCATCGCTTTGAATATATTAAAGGCACTATTTGTTTCGTTCATATTTGCAACTGCAGCTTTCCCAGCTATAGAAACGAAGCAAGAGAGCGAGGAAATCAGCCAGCAGAAATTGCTTGACATGATTAGGCGCGGAGTTGTTGCAATAAGAGTCACGGCGCACGTTATCATCGATAAATCTTCGAATGATAAGATGTGGTGTGGAACTGGATTTATCGTCGATATCGGTGAGAAATGCTTGATTGTGACGAACGCTCATGTCGCTGGTGAACTTGCTGTTTGCACATACGAGGTCAAATTCGGTAACGGTCAACGAGCTGAGGCGCGCTTGGAATATATCGATTCATGTTATGACTTTGCTGTTTTATCCGTCAATAAAAGTGAGGTTCCTGCGTACTGCTGTACGCTCAAACTTGCTGATAAATTGCCAGAGTTAAACATGCCTGTCTACGCCATGGGCAACTCGAGCAACAACGAATTTTCGACATACAACGGCCATATATTCGATACGGAATGCAATCTTTGGCTAAAAAATGTGGCAGAGCAATCGTTTCAGTTCTCTGGCTTAACCGTCCCAGGAGCTAGTGGTTCTCCTGTTTTCAATGCAACTGGTGAAGTTATCGGAGTCTTATATGGCGGTAAATGGGTCTCTGGAGCAGCATTGCCTATATTATATGTTTTGCCCGTTATCGAAGCTGTCAAAAATAAACAGAAATTTTCGCGCTATATGACAGGTTGCGTATTCCATTATATGCCAGTCCAAGACGCAACAGACGGCGGCTTAATTCCTGAATCTGTCATCAAAGAGCACGAGACTCTATTTCCAAACAGCAAGCTTTTGGCTGTAAGTAGGAAAATAAGTGCGTTTGGCGGCGCTCAAAATCCTCTTCGGGCAGGCGATATTATATTAGACGTTAACGACGTGTTAATCGGAAGTTGCCTATATAAAATTGATCAACTCATTCAGAAGAAAGCAGGAAAATCAGTCAAATTCACTGTCTATCGAGATGGCCAAAAAATGTCTTTCGATATTCCAACGTTCAAGATTTCCACTAAAAAGATGTTTAAAATGTTGTCATTCGCAGGAGCCACATTTTTCGAATTGACAGATGATATCAAGATTGCCACAGGGCAAAAAGAAGACGGGGTTTTCCTTGCCGACAGCGAAGCTGGATCTCCTTTCATGGCGATCACTTCTCCGTTTGATCGCAGATATTCTGGCGGTTTCTTCAAAATTCTGACAATTAATGGCGAGAAAATAACCAGTTTGGATGATCTCTCTAAAGCCATTCAATCTCTCTCAAAAGAAACATTTAAAGTGACATTCCTGAAGCTTGGCGGAGACACACAGGAACTATGCGTTGTCGCAAAATATCAGCCAAACTTCGCAGAAGCATCCCTTTTCGTATTCAACGACACTAAAAACATATGGGAAATGAAGCTTGTAAAATCTCCTTCTTAAAATTCTAGGCTATTAAGATTATCAGCATTATCGCGTTCCTTCTCTGATTTTTCAATTTTTTGCAGGAGAGAGTATAGTTTCTCGATGGCAGAATCGCCTGTTAGTTGAATTTCAAGAGCTCCTATATTAATAAGTTTGATCAAGCAAACACCCAACAATTCATTTTCTTTAATATTATTATCATTGATAGAGTGTAATTCAATTAAAGTGTCAAACCAATTTTTGTAATGATCAGCGCGCATACTATCATGCAAAAACAATATAAAAAGATCATGAATATATGCTCGAGCATCTATATAAGTCGGTAAATATGGGCTATTTACATTGACATTGATGTCACAAATATTAACATGGAAAATTTTGTTAAGAGAAGTGATGATCGGCTGGTGCGCTGTATATAACAGATCATTTGCTTTAACTTCAAACTCACTAAGAGTTTTTTTCAAAATATTTAAACTTTCATTTTTTCTATTAAATATGATGACATTTTGTAAGCGCTTATTATACTCATTATTAAACGTCTGTGATGTTAAAATAGAAGGCTTTATATAAATATCTAAATTTTCATCTGTGTGAATATTAGGCCACACTATATTATAAGGATTTTCAGTGGCTTTTAAGCAAATTCCATTGAAAAAAGCACACCAAATAATAATAAAAAGCAACAAAATATTATTCATAAAACCTCCATTCACAGCACATATAAACATCCTATACTTTTAGTATAACACCCTATATTTAAAATATGCGAATGTTTATTGGTCGGTGTGAAAATATTATTTAGTGTTTTCCACAAATAATTTATTCGTTATTTTATCAAATAAAATAGCGAATGAGCCATTGCCAACGACGTTGCATGCTGTTATGAATGGGTCGAAGAGGATGTATAACGCCGTGGATATGGCAAGCATGTCTGAAGAAAAGCCAAGGTATTTTTGCATAATTGGCAGCATGACGAGGATGCCACCGCCTGGAACGGCTGCGACTGCGAATTTGGCCAGTATGAAGTGCAACGCGAAAATCATATATGTTGAAAATGTAGGCCCATCTATTCCAAACGAATGGATGATTGCAATCGCGGTCATCGGAATGAAAAAACAATCTCCGACAAGATGTATATTGACAGTCGATGGGATTGCTATGTTCGCGTTAACTTTGTTTTTAACGTTTTGCTCAGCAGCTTTAAGCGAAATTGGAAGCGCCGCAGCGCTTGACATTGAACCGAAAGCGGTCACACCAGCTGGAAAGACGTTTTTCAAATATTGGTTCGCTTTCTTTATTTTGAAATTCGAAAATATGATGTATTGCAGAATGACATAAGAATAAGCGGAACACAAAAAAATCAACATTATAGATAAATACTTCTCGAAAATTGTCGATAACATATTGTCGTGTTGCAATTTCAACGTGGTTCCTATGATGAAAAACGGCATGATTGGAATCAATATTTTAAAGAAATATTTTGAAAAATAGCTCAAATAAGCAGATATTTTTTGCGAATAATTTCGGCTTGAAATATAGAAAATTAATCCTAAAACAATGCCTGAAATTAATGCAAAGTCGTTAGTAATCAATGGCTTCACTGATAATTCGAAATTCGGAATTAGTTCGCAATTTGCGCTTTTGTTAACATCTGCCACAAAATTAAACTCAGAGAAGCTAAATGAAACAAAATATGAAATAAGTGTATTTAAAAAATTTGAACAACAAACTAATGGTATAATGATCAACACGTATTTGAGTGCACTTGCCCCTAATTTTATTATTGAACAAAAAACAAGCGAAAATATAACAAAAGGTAGCAGAAAAATCATGCCTTCCTTTATGGAAAGGCTGAGAGCATAAAGAAAAGCCTTGGTATCATATGAAATAATCGAGCAAAAAAACAAAGAAAAAAGCAAGGCCACCAAAAAAATGAGGGGCATTGCAAAATTTTTGATAGAAGAATTCATATCAACATTACCTTTTGGAAAACTGAAATCCTCGTCGAGCTTTTCTGCGCCCATATTTTTTACGCTCAACTTTTCTTGAATCTCTTGTCAACAACTTATTACTTTTTAAAATTTTATGCAATTCAGGTTCAAAAGCATCTAATGCTTTGCTTATGCCATGACGAATAGCGCCAGCTTGCCCAGAGTGACCGCCGCCTCTTACAGTGCAAAATATATCATATTGAGTAGCCCTCTCAGAAACAACAAACGGTTGAGCAAGAAGCATTCTCAAGCAAGGGCGTGCAAAATATTGCTCTTGATCTTTTCCGTTAACAATAATCTTCCCAGAACCGAGTCTCAACCAAACGCGAGCGACAGAAGTTTTCCTCTTTCCTGTCGAATATACTCTTCCATACTTATCTGAACTTTGGGTTTTTCTTGGCTGAGCAGCAATCGCTGAAGTTTCTATTTCAATCATTCCAGTCATGTTTCAAACTCTCCTAACATTTTTAGCGTTCATAGTAGCAATATTAAAGATCTCAGGTTGTTGAGCAGCGTGTGGATGGCTCACTCCTTTATAAACCTTTAACTTCTTAAGAATCTGTTCGCGCAACGGTCCCTTTGAAATCATACGCTTAACAGCATTTCTTATAACACGATCTTGGAGAGGACTATTTAACAATTGTTTCATTGTTCGTTCTTTTATGCCGCCAGGATATCCTGTATGCCAATAGAACTTCTTATCAGTCAATTTCTTGCCAGTCAGCAAAATTTTCTCAGCATTCACAACAACAACATTATCGCCGCAATCGACATGCGGAGTAAAAAACGGCTTATCCTTTCCGCGCAAAATATTAGCGATAATAGACGCCATTCTTCCCAAAACCAAGCCCTCCGCATCTATCAGAAGCCATCGCCTCTTGACATCAGACTCCTTAACAAAGGCCGTACTCATAACCAAAATCCAAAAACAAGACCACACTCATACTATTATGATATCATATAAATCACAACCTTGCAAGCTGTGTGTTTTGGCATCTGAATGCAGCAAATACAGTTTTTGAGTTTGGAGCTTTTTAACAAAGATTATTAACAAAGTTACTAATTTTTTTGTTAAATGCCTAAATTTTTACTGTTTTTGCAATGATATATTGTTGATTATTTCATTGAATTGCAGATAAATATTTCAATAAATTTGATTTGTATTTTCGAGGTGCAAAAATTTAATTATGATTTTCTAAAGACATTTATTTTAACGTACTAATATGCCGCATTACATATTTAGAAAATCTACTGACTCGAAAAAACTTCAGCAAACGCGCAGCAAGCGTAGTAAAATATAGTAAAAGCTTTGTTGTGTGTGTTATGTCTTTTTTTAGAAGCAGGAGGAATCAGGAAGAGGTTGATATTTGGCCTGGGTTTGTTGATGCGTTGTCTACAGTGCTTCTGGTTTTCATTTTCGTTTTGGTTGGCTTTATATCGTCTCAAATTTATCTCTCTGGCGTCATTTTTGATAAGGATTCCAGCATTATCAACATGGAAAGCAAGCTTGCTTCTATTTGTTCTTTGCTTAATAGTGAGACGCAGAAAAACGAGCAATTGGCGAGCAAAAATGCTGATTTAGTGATGCAAATAACGGATTTAAACGCCACTATAGATACGTTAAAAACCATGTTTTCTGAAGAGGAAGTTTTGAGGAAGAAAGAGCAAACTGCGAAGATGTCTTTAGAGGAGAAAATAGATACTTTGACAAAGCAGTTGAAAGACGTTTTGGCTGCTCTTGCGGATGAGCAAAAGAATTCTCAGGAGCAGAAAAAAGCGATGGAATACATAAAGGAAGAGAACATAAAACTTAATGAATTATCCAAATTAAGTTCATATAGATCGGAGTTTTTCGACAAATTACGCGACATCGTTGGAGACAGAGAAGGCATAAAAATCGTTGGCGATAGATTCATTTTCCAATCTGAACTGTTCTTCGATTCTGCGTCGGCTGACTTGAGCGAAACCGGGAAAAATCAAGTCTTGGAACTTGCTAAGGTCATCAATGAGATTGGCGAGAAAATTCCAAACGAAATACGCTGGATATTGAGAGTAGACGGGCATACTGACAGGCTACAGCTCTCCACTAACGGCAAATTCGCTTCCAATTGGGAACTATCCGCGGCTAGGGCTATCTCTGTCGTAAAACAACTAATAAATGAAGGCATATCCCCGGACCACTTAGTAGCCGCAGGGTTTGGCGAAAACCAACCACTAGATCAAACCGACCTCGCCAAAAATAGAAGGATAGAATTCAAACTGGACGAAAGGTGAGGCTGGAAATGGCAACCTCTAACTGGAACGACAGGCAGCGAGCTTGAGATAAAGCTTGGGCATAAATTATTTCACAAACCACATAATGCATATCTACAACTTCGATATCTAGTGTTTTGGCCTGCAAAATTAAAGCTTACTATGTAATATATAATTCACATACGTTAAAGATAATTCTATTTTATATTATCGCATAACACTAAAATTACCTCGAAATCTAGTTATTGAAGTGGCCGTCTACTTTCAGCTGTTACATGTTTCAGGAATACAACGAAATCTTCCATTATTCTGAATCGCTTTTGGATTATGCCAAGGATAATTTGAGCTAAATATTTGAAGCAAATCTAGCTAGATTAAGTGTGTACGACGAACATACTGACTCTACTAGGACTATTTCTGTCGTAAAATAACTAAACGAATGCCTATTCCATCCCACAGTAACCACAAAATTTGGAGAAACCAAATCACTAGAACAAACAGCCATAGCCGAAAACAGAAGAATAAAATTCAAACTGGACGAAAGGTGAGGCTGGAATCGCTAATGGTGATTACAAAATAATTTTAAACGTTTTGCTAAATATATTTCATTTGAAAGTACGTTTGATGACGAATATATTGCTCATTTAGCGCGCGATATTTGGTATTGAGGGCCGCTTTATCGATAATAAAATTATTTAAAGATAAGTGATGAATGTAACATAAAGTTGCGTCGAATATTGTCTGTTTTCTTTAAATTTTTGGAAAAGGCCATATATTTTATCAAATCTTAACTGCGCTTTCTATTCTATATAATGTCGTTTATTCTGTCTGAATTGTACGTTTTATAGGTAACAAACTTGATATTCATATGGAATAATCTTCATTCGACGGGCTTGGAATCGTGTGTTTGGGC
>BNWD01000007.1 GCA_025998575.1 Alphaproteobacteria bacterium
TCTCCAAAGATAAATTAGAGTCAGAGAATTCTTTTAATGGTTCTAACTTATTATATATATCTGAAGATTCATGTATTCGATATAAAATTCGTATTCTCTGTGAAGGTCCTGTCAATATTCGAACAGGACACGTTTCTAATAACCGCTTCATTTCTTTAAATATTTCGCTAGCCTTACCAAAAGAAACGTTATCTAATAAAAAACATATATCATTTGATATAACGTCATCTATATCATCATTGCCAACATTCCTCCTTCCTCCAACGCTTTGAATAGCAAGCTTTTGCAGCAATCTTCTTCAACAGTATCTGTACTGTTTTTTTTGAGTTGTTCAGAATCTTCCTGAGTCAGGTCGTGATTAGCTTTAGTGCGTAAAACGTATTCAGTTCCAACTCCAACGCATTCCGCTAAATCGTATAAAGTAAGTTTTTCTCCATTTTGTCCAATCCATTTCGAATCCTTTAAAGTATACACATGTCAGCTAGCTTGTATTGTGTTGTCGTTTCCAAATGCTACGCTTCTCATTAAGCTAGCTATTAGTGTAATTTTTTGTAAAATAGTCATTTTAATTCTCCTTAAATAATAAATTTACTAAAGATTATGCAAAGGGCATAACAGCTTCTAAACTTTCATGGAAATCTTATAGAGCCGTCGCTCTAACTTCAGGTTACTACACCAATCTTTAAAAAGTACATATTATTCAACTCTTAAAAATTATCTTTTTATTGCGATTTGAAAGGCAATAAGTCGCTGCAGTGTGTTACAATATATTTAGTGTTTTTCACGAAAGGTTAATATGCTTTCCAGGCCTATTCGAGGAATGAAAGATTTGTGTGGAGTCGAGCTTGAGAAATACATCTATGTGATCGCGCGTGCCAGGCGGATTGCCGAGAAATATGGTTATACGCAGATCAAGACGCCAATTTTAGAGTATACGGATGTGTTTCTGAGGTCGATTGGAGACGAAACAGATGTTGTTTCCAAGGAGATGTATACGTTCATTGATAAGGGCGGAGAATCGCTTACGCTACGTCCGGAGGGAACCGCTGGGGTCATGAGGGCGATTGCTAGCAGAAACCTTGCTCAACAGCTGCCTCTTAAGCTTATGTATTTTGGCGAGATGTTTAGGTATGACAGGCCTCAACGTGGTAGGTTTCGTCAATTTCATCAGCTTGGTTTTGAGCATATCGGTGATAAAAGCCCGTTTACTGATGCTATTATGATAGCTATGGCTGTCGAAATTCTCAGTTCAGTTGGCATATTCGATATCAAGGTTTTGGTCAACACATTGGGAGACGATGAAACGCGCGAGAATTACACGAAGGCGATTGTAAAGTTTTTCTCTAGAAATGAGGAAGCTCTTTCTGACGAATCAAAAATCCGCTTGAAGAAGAACCCATTGAGAATACTAGATTCCAAAGATGCAGGCGATCGCGAAATTTGTGCAATGGCTCCCCTGATTGCAGATTATTTGAGCAAGGATTCAGGGAAATATTTCGAAACAGTTTGCAAACTTTTGGTCGGCTATGGCCTGAATTATGAAGTCGATAGCTTCTTGGTCAGAGGCCTTGACTATTATACCCACACGACGTTCGAATTGAAAGCAACCTCAGCCAACTATAAGGATTCGTTGGGCGGAGGCGGGCGATACGACAAATTGCTCGGTTTATTTGGTGATCAAGACGTTTCCGGCATTGGATTCGCTTTCGGTATGGAGCGTATCATGTTGCTGATAAACGACGACTCATTCGGCAAAACGCAGAAGAAAGTCTGCGTCATCCCTGTCTGCGATAACGAAAACAACGCAGCGTTCGAATTGTTCAAGTTGTTGCAAAATTGCGACCTCAACGCAGAGTTCCTCCATATCGGGAATCTGACGAAGAAAATGAAAGTAGCTGGCAGAATGGGCTGCGAGATGGCACTTATAATCGGCGAAACAGAACTTAAAAACGGCGTAATAACAGTCAAATTTATGAACAAACCAGACGACGGATCGAAAACCAAACTAATCGACAAAAACCAAATCGCACAATTCGTGAAATGTTCAATCGGAGAGCTATCTTGGCGTTAACAGATCTTTTTTACTGAGTGTATTAAAAATATTTGTTTTAGGTTTTGAATTTGATATCATTCTGGTGTGTTATGGAAGAATTAGGATTAGCGGTTGAGCTGTTGAGAAGAGGAGCTGTTGTTGCCGCACCAACCGATACTGTTTATGGCTTGTTTGCGGATGCTATGAATGACGAGGCGGTGCAGAAGGTATATGATGTGAAAGGCCGTCCGAGCTGCAATCCGTTAATAGCTCATGTTGATAGCATTGAAATGGCGAAAAATTTGGCTAGATTTTCGGAAAATTCATTGGAAATTGCTAGGTATTTTTGGCTGGAAAAGAAGCTGCCGCTGACTATAATTTTACCTATTATCAATCTGAACATTTCGAGATTGGCGACCGCAGGACTCCCTACTATAGCTCTTCGACTGCCTAATCATCCAATGGCAAAAACATTAATATCTATGTTCGGAGGCCCTCTTGCTGCGCCAAGCGCAAACACATCTATGTCAATTAGCCCGACGTCTTTTGAGATGGTAAAGTCTGATCTTGGAGCGAAAATACCGATGATAATTGATGGTGGAGCCTGCGAAATAGGGCTTGAATCGACGATTCTTGATATGTCGAGACGTCCATATGTGATTTTGAGACCAGGAGGGGTGATACAGAGCGAAATTGAAGAAGTTTTGCGAGAGAAAATTCTGACAGCTTCTGACTTGAATATAAAGAAAATTTCAGCTCCCGGTATAATGAAAAAACATTACTCGCCGAATCTACCTCTCAGGATAAACGCGGCATATTCAACCCATGGTGAGGCGTTCATAGCGTTCGGCGAAACTAACGTCAAATACGATATGAACTTGAGCGTTTCTGGAAATTTGAAAGAAGCGGCCAGGAATCTGTTTTCGTTTTTGAAAAAACTGGATAATTCAGCGCTGTATTCTGGAATAGCAATCATGCCAATCCCCAACTTTGACATAGGAATCGCAATTAACGACCGCATAAAAAGAGCCGCCGCTAAACTATAAACCACTTTGCCGCAATCGACAGAGTGGTTTATATTATTTGATAGTGAATTGAAATCAGTGACATAATTCGAAAAATTATTATGTGTTTCGATTAAAAGAGGGGCAATAACTATTAAGCTTGAAAAAATGAGCGAAATGATGAATAAAGAAAAGAAATCTTAACTGACATTTAATAATTGATTTATAAAAAATAACCCCCTCTGTGGCAATCGACAGAGTTTTAAATCAAGAAAAAATTCCTATTATTGACTTTGCGCATATTTTTTTATTATAGGGGCGCTAATATTTTCTACGGTTTTCACAAAATAGATCGGCGGAATAATTCCATTCCCAAGAGAATCTTTAAATAATTCTCTTGCCTCCATATTTTACGCGATTATCTGTCAATTTTTGCGAATAATTGCAATTCTTACACTTCCATTTTTGTATTCAGTGCTTTCTTAAGCTATCACTCTTGCAATACTTGCGCATACCGACTTCTATCTCAAATACATTCAAACATTTTTTCAATATCTATCCGTAACCGGTTGTCAGTCCATTATTTTATCTTTTGCAGTATATTGGAGTTTTGTATTTCTATTCAACAACTGCATTGTCACTCAGATACTATGAAATGTATTAATCCAACACAATCCTATTTAGTGGAGATTCACAGGAAGCTTTATGAGAGATATATCACATCTGATAATTACTAAAGTATTAACATTAATAAATTATCTCATCCTAATAACAGGTTTAAACCTAAATCGATTTTAATAAATATTAATTTTCTAGCACTCAAAGAATCAACGCTTCGATGCCAGGGAGTTTGGAGCCGCTGACGAGTTCGAGGAATGCTCCGCCTGCTGTTGAGACGAAGCTCATATTATCTTTTTCGTTTGCTATGGAGGCTACTGTTTCTCCGCCTCCAATGACCGATATCAGTGTCCCTATTTTCGTTTTTTCAGCGATAATTTTCGTTATTTTTTCTGTTGCTGTGTTAAAATTTGAAAACTCGAATGCACCGATCGCTCCGTTCCACAAAAGCGTTTTCGATTTGCCGATTATCTCTATAACTTCTTCGATTGACTTTTGGCCTATATCGAAGCAGGAAAATCCAGATGGCAAGTTATCACAGCTAAAGTTAGACCCTTTTGCGTTAATATTCTCTGCGGCCAAAAAGTCTTCTGGGAGTATTATTTCCGATTTTGCATTTTTCATGATTTTTTTCGCCGTATCGATTTGCTCGATCTCGATCAGCGAGTTTTTCATATCTTTCCCTTTGGCTACGAGGAAGGTGTTCGCCATAGCTCCTGCGATTATCAGGAAGTCGGCTTTTTTGGAAATTTGGTTCAAAACACCTATTTTCGATGAGACCTTAGAGCCCCCGATGATCGCTGAAAATGGGCACTCGATATTGGCACAAGCCTTTGAAATGCCGTCCAGTTCTCGCAGGAAAGAAAGGCCAGCAAATGACGGCAAATGCTTGGTTATAGCGCAGATTGAGGCGTGTTTCCTGTGCGAAACTGAGAATGCGTCATTTATATAAACATCGCCGAATTGTGCTAAACGTCGCGCAAAATCGTCGCTGTCTTTCGTCTCTCCGTCATAAAATCTCAGGTTGTCCAGGAGTGCGATCTCGGCAGTTATGCTTGCAGTATCGAGATCGAATATTGAGCCACGAACGAACTCGACTTCTTTTTCGAAAACTTTTATTAAACTTTTAAGCACATTTTTTAACGAAAACATTGGATTTCCTGCATCTGTTGGAACTGGGCGTTTATAATGAGAAATCAAAGAGATTTTCAGTCCAAGATTCAATATTTCGAAGACAGTGTCTTTAATAGCGTAAATTCTCGACAAATCTTCGATATCGGAAGGTATGTTCAAATCGCAGCGAACGATGCATCTTTTGACGTCGTTTTCTGCCGCGTATTGCTTAAACATCGCAAAATTTCGAATATTCATGTTAAATCTCCTTTGTGTTTTCCTCAAGCCAAGCTAACGTTTTGGCGTCATTTTTAAGCGTATCATAAAATTTATCAAAACACTTTTTATGATAATTATTCAGCCAATTTATTTCAAATTTATCTAAAATTTCTTTGTTTATCAATTTTCTACAAAACGGAATAAAATTCAAAGTTTCGAATTCTATAAAGCTTGAATTTTTGCTTGAAGCAACTGTCAAAAGCATATTCTCCAACCGTATTCCGAATTCTGAATTATAGATTCCAGGCTCGACGGTGACCATCATGTTTCGCGTTATTCTGTCTTGTGAAACCTGCGAAACTCTGAGCGTTTCATGGACATTGCCGAAGCAGCCTATGCCGTGTCCTGTGCCAAAGGAATAGTCGTAGCCGGCTTTCCAGACAGGAAATCGGGCGATTGTGTCGATGCAGGCGGCGAATGATTTGTCTGGGAAATGGGCGCTAGAAAACATGATTAGCGACTTCAAAACGACTGAGTAAGTCTCGATGATATCGGTAGGAGGAGCGTCGCCGCGATAGAGCACCCTAGTCATGTCCGTTGTTGAGAAGTCGAAGTGTGCACCGGCATCGAACAAAAACAGCCCATCACCAACGATTTCCTTGGATTCTGCTGTGTATGGATTATAGTGAACGATGCAGGTGCTGTCTTTGAATGACGAGATGGAATTGAAGCTGATGCCGACGGCGTGTTCATTTTGCATGATTTGTTTTTCGAAAAATTTAGCGACGTCGATCTCGGAAGTTGTAATAGAATTTTCGACAAATGCTAACGTTTTTATAAACGCAAGAGCCGTCAATTCAGCGCCTATTTTCTGGTTCTCAATTTCCATTTTATTCTTAATCGTCTCGAACGCACAGAATGTGTTTTCAAAGGATTTTATTTCAAACTCGTAGTCTTTCAATATCAAAGCGAAATAGGCTGGCGTATTTTTATAGTCTAATTTTACTAAATATTTAGGAGAATTTTTGATATATTCTTCAAACTCATCGAAGTTTTTGAAATCGAAATGAGCAGGTTTTTCTGTTAATTTCAAATCGCAGAAAACCACTGGCGTTCCTTTTTTTGGGATGAATGCGATGCAATTTGCCATGGCTGATTTGCTCGAATCTAGCTTCTCCATTCTTATGCCGAAAATCCAGCCGATTCTGGCCTTATCAGCAAAGAGCGCCCCTTCGTTTTCGTTCAACGTTTCTTTAACACGTGAAATCCGTTGTTCAACAGTTTCGCCCATATACTCCTCGCTCATTAAGAACAAGTTAGAGTTCAATTCTGCTTTTGATTTTTCATTGGAAACTGGGTGAATTTTAATAGATTTTATGATAAATCCAATCTTTTCAGATAACTGGACTATCGATATATACGTCTTATAAGTAACCGACAACGATCCGACAATCAAAGTTTCTCCCTTCTTGACGAGCTCTGCGATCATCTTCGTTGTGTCTGTTTTTGGAAAAAATTCTATTGTCCAAATAGAGGCGTCAGTCTGTTCGTTGGCCTGTTTCGTGTAGCGCCCATCGACAGCTAAAATCGCCGAATCCAACGAGACAACAGCTCGCCCGTTGGAACCTGAAAATCCTGATATAAATCCTATGTCTGAGATGTCGCTCTCTTTATTTGAGAATTCGCTATTCATCGAAACAACTATTGCATTTGCATTTAATTTTATTAAATTTTTTCTTAATTTTTCTAGATTTGAATTATAACTCATCACATATTTTCCTATTTTATTTTTTTAGATACCGCATCAAATTCCTTCAATTCTCTTAAAATTTTCTCTAAATCTTTGAGATAAATCATGTTAGGCCCATCGCATAACGCGCTGTCAGGATCGTCATGAACCTCCATGAAAACGCCAGCAACGCCAACGGCTACAGCGGCGCGAGCCATGATTGGAGCGAATTCCCGCTCTCCGCTTGAGCAAGTGCCAGCAGCAGACGGCATCTGAACGGAATGAGTTGCGTCGAAAATGACTGGATAACCGGTTTTCGCCATGATAGGAAGCGCCCTGAAATCGTTGACAAGCGTGTTATAGCCAAAGCACGTGCCTCTCTCGCAAAGCAAAATTTGATCGTTTCCAGCACTCATTATTTTTTCAATAACGTTCTTCATATCGTTCGGCGCCATGAATTGAGCTTTTTTGACGTTAATCACTTTCCCGGTTTTGGCGGCAGCGAGTAAAAGATCGGTTTGTCTTGACAAAAAAGCCGGAATCTGAATGACATCAGCAACCTCAGCGGCGTCTTCGCATTGATCTGGCAAATGAACATCAGTCAAGACAGGAACCTCAAATTTGTCCTTAATTTTCCGAAAAATCTCCAGCCCTTCCTGCATGCCAATGCCCCGTTTCCCGTCTTTACTCGTTCTGTTTGCTTTGTCGAAAGACGACTTGAAAATATACGCAATGCTCAGCTTGAAGCATATCTCCTTTATCCGTTCACACATAAAAAGAGGATGTTCAGGAGACTCCATAACGCAAGGACCCCCAATGAAAACTAACGGCAAATTATTGGAAATTTTTATGTTTTTAACGACTATAGTCTTCATCGAGATTCTCTCCAAAACTAACCCACCGCTTTTATTTTTCAATTATATCATATTTTAGTGACTGATCATTACTATGCGTAGTAACAACTTTTTTCACAAGAAATTAACAGATTTGTTAATACTTTATTAATGTTTTTATGTTAAAGGACTCCATCCCTAACCCCATCCCTCCTCGTGGAACTACCTAACCTCCTCTCTTTATTTTTATGGATATAACATGTGCATTAATATTCCGTGAATTTCCAACACTTTCACAAAGATATTTATTTGTCAATATATCTTGTGGCAACAAGTTTACGAAATAGTTCTGATAAATTCAATCAAAACCGTAACTGGTTGATAATTCATGAGTAGAATTAGTCTGAATTCTTCAGTTGACAGTCACATAAGCTGTGTGATATCATAAAGATATCGTCAGGGTTTTGCTGATGATTTTCAAAAAAGTTTAATCAAAAAATTCATATTAATAAAAGGAGAAAGAAGATGAATACGATTATTGAGAAGTCGGAATTTAGAGCATTAGATATTGCTGCTTTGAAGTATCATTTGAGATTGGAGAGTAATTTAGAAGATGAGTATTTGGCTAAAATTATAGATATGGCTACTGAAACTCTCGAAAATGAAACAGATAAATCGATTTTAAAAAAGAAGTATAGATATGTTTTGTGAAAATTGTGAATTTTTCGAAATTCACAATATAATTAATTCAGTGATATTTTAGTATAGAAAGCTTGTATTACGTTATAGTTTTTTGCTAAGTTATCATTTAGATTTACAAATTAATAGAAAATTTGTTAACCGCAAGTTAAAAATTTGAATTGTTGTTACTTAAAAATATTAATTTTTTCAATTACAGAATCTGTGATATTGAAAAAGCCTACCACAACTTGTAATTAAAAGGAAGGCATATTGGGATTGGCAACCTGTTACGTCTTTGCGTGAATTTTATTAGGTCTGAAGCTTGGTGTAGTGATGATGAGCAGTTATAGCTCGAGAACAACGAGATAAATGTCACTATTCATAACTTCCTAAAATAATAAAAAGCAGAACCGCAAGAGAATATTCTAGTATAAGAAATGTGGAGGCTGTCTAAAATATTAGCGATTCTATAATAAGAAAGCGTATATAAAATCAATTACAAGAGAACATTCTCCTTGATTTAAAACTCTGTAGATTGCCCATGAGGGGGTTAACAAAAGCGTAACTGGTTGATTATCACATAATAGTTGGTATTTTATTATAAATTGAGTTATAATAAAATATATGCAGTGGCTTGTATTGGAGATTTATGTGGTTATTGTCGATTCGCATTGTCATCTTTTTTACGAAGGGATTTGCGAGGATGTGCATGGCAAGATAGAAAATGCGAAGCAAATGGGCGTTGAATATTTGTTAACTGTTTCAACGAGCGCGAGCAATATTGCTGAAAACATCAGTATTTGCGAGAAATACTCGAACGTTTTCTGTTCTGTTGGTATTCATCCGCTTGAGTTTCCTGAAGGATACGATCTCGCATCTCTAAAATCATCACTGAATAACGAGAAAGTCATTGGAATCGGGGAAGTAGGATTGGATTATCATTATACAGACAAAACATCTCAATCCGATCAACAGAAATTACTTCGCGATATGTTTAGCATATCTGATGTGTCAGACTTACCATATATTATTCACGCAAGAGATTGCTTTCCGGACATTCTAGCCATAATCAAACAATACGATATCAAAAATGCTGTTTTCCACTGCTACACAGATTCCATTGAAAATGCGAAAAAAGTCTTGGATCTTGGCTATTTCATATCTTTTTCGGGTGCTTTAACATTCAAAACAGCTGACGATTTAAGAAAAGTAGCGAAATACGTTCCTTTAGATAGAATATTAATCGAGACAGATTCGCCATACCTAGCTCCTGTTCCTCTCCGTGGAAAACTCAATGAGCCAGCGAATGTTTTCTATGTCGCTGAATGCCTAGCCGGAATAAAAAACATCTCCATGAAAGAAATAGCTAAATCCACCACTGACAATTTCTCCAGGCTATTCAAAAAAGCTTGCGACATAATCCAGCGTTCTTGTGTTTAACGCTATTTCAAAACTAATGTTACTAATAGCTTGTAGCAATTAATTTGCATATTCTATAATGTTTGATTATATTACAATTGCGACTTTACTGTATTTATTAAACATTAAATTTAATAAGATAATTTTTCTAAAATTCAGAGGGAAATATTAATAATTGAGAGAATCTCTTATGAAACTGACTGTCTTACATTGACTTTCTGAATCTTAACGCAACTCTGGCTCTTCCGGCAGATGGGGGGGGGTAAATGGAAAAACTGAATTTTATTCTGATATTAACCAAGGTTGTTTTAACAATCTTCAAGATAGCCTTGAGGAAATATATGTTTGAAGCGACCTTAAAACTTTTCTGATTATAACCTTGAATAATATATGAGCTCCAGGCTATCGATTAACATAGCCTGAACATATTAATGTTGAGCGCAGCAAGGAATACTTTTGCACTATTGCTCAAGGCCTGTGCACTGACAAACAGAAAAGATTATACTTAATCGAAAGAGCACTATCGATGTTTTTATTAGCGAATGAACGTAAAAAACATTCGCTTAATTGTTCTTGTGTAAATAATCAATGAATTTTCTTCCATAAATCGTTATAAATAACCCATTACCGATAGATATAGAATATAGAAAAATGTTTGAAGGTATTTTGAGTTTAAATAATCGTGTAAAGTATAGCCCAAAAGAGAGGAGTATTGCTCTGAAGCTATACTTTGAAGTTAATTGCTTTCGGAGAATAGCGAGAATTTAATGGTCTTGATATTAGGCTTGAGAAAGAAAAAAAGAGAATAGTGTTTAGAATATAGACTATTGTTGACAGTAGGATGCACTATCTGTGGATGTGGCTTCATTGAAAAGGCTGCTAAGCAAATGCAGATTACTTGCCAAAGAAAATAATCCCTGAATTTATAGAATATATAGTTATGAAGTCAGAAACCTGTTTAGTATAGTCTTACAATTTCAGTGCTAAGATACTATATTAATCAAAAAGAATGCTATAACCTCCAGTTAAATTGCTTGTTTATAAACTTAATTATTGTTATGGACGCAAATAGTTGCCAATTCCAATAATTCTGTGTAAGATGGAACGCCCTTTAATGTTTCGATTAGATTCTTTAAATTGGATAGCTTAAATTGCTGTTCTTCTTAGGTTTCAAAATTGGAAAGCTCACTATTCATAATTATAATCGCTCTAATTAAACCAAGCTTTGTTATTCTCTCTAGTGCAGTTATCTTGTAAAAAATTCAGTAAACTGAGGTATTGCCCAAGTAAAATCATAGCCTTCAATAGAATTAATAGCTCTTAACCAAGTATCACGCGCAATATAATGGTGTGGTATGGTGTTTTTCTTTGCATGCAGATGCCGTTTTCTTGCGAAATAGAGGCAACAGCACAAGCGCTAATTATAATTCTTATCAAAAGCTTTTTGGACATATCAAAGCCTCACTTATCAAAAATAACTAAACAAAACACGAATTATATCGCAAAAACTTAAGAGCTTAAAAAAGTTGATTTGTTAAAATCGTAAATACAACCAATTTATCAGAACATTTATACAGGCATATAGATTACGGACATTTATTAATGTTCGATAAAACGAAATGCAAATTGATGTATCGAATATGGAACTTTTTTTCAAGACTATAAAGAAAACAGAAGATTATGTATGAGTTCTATGGCATTCGTCGTTCTCACTATCATTTAACTTTGCTTGCAATGTATAGAGCATTTCAATAAAATTAGTTATTCTCAAAGTGTGCGCGGCAACAGATTTTAGAGTAAATTTATCAGTGAAATGTATCAACAACCGCTATAAATTCAAGAATTTCAGCGCAAGAAAATGATTGAGTTAAATGAATTCAAAAACATAGCGAAAGCAAATTCTGAGAAATATGAAACAGCAATATTAAAGCAAAATTTAAGCTAAACAAATTATTATTTATTTTTATTCGTAAATTAATACTTTTTTAATAAAAATTAGTTATTCTCAATATTAGAGATCAATAATTTTGGGGAAGAACTTATGAAAAAAGTTTTATTAATGTTTGGAGCTATTTTATTATGCGCGTTTAACAATGAATCACTGGCGGACCAGGGACGGTATCCTAAATATCATGTGGATCCTTTTCCGATGGAAGATATATGCGCGCACAATGCGAAGCCAAAACAAACAACATCAGTTCAGCGCTCTGAACATTATCAGCAATCAAAGTCTTCAAAGAAAGGAAAAGGATTGTCGGAAAATCTTTTGCCAATAGAGCATAGAGCGAGTCGTGAAAAAACTGGGCCAGTTTGGAGGTATGAGTATCCACCGCATTTTGTTTTCGCGTATCAGCAGACTCCATTCGAACATATTTCAAATCTTAGCTTTCCTTCTTATATGAAAGAGATTTTTGATGGTTGGATGAAAAAAATCATCAAAACAGGAACTGGCAGAAAACTCATATTAGACTATGTAGCGTCCTATGAGAGGTTGTGTCACGCTTTAAAACTTCCGAGAACAAATATTGTTCAAGTTGCATATGATAAGGAGATGTTTAAGAAAATGACAGGAGAGCACGAGCTGTTTCCATATGATTGCTATCCAATGCAGAGCATGGGAAAGCTAGTATGGGAAAAAGATACGCCAGTCATTCGGCATCCTTTGGATCCAGCAAAGCTGACTATTATAGCTCCATTTATGGCAAACAAAGCTGACATAAGAATTCTTGTTCCTTATTTGAGTGAGGAGGACAGACTCCTTCATTTTTCATCTGCGAAGAAAAACTATCGAGGTGACTTTGCATTATTCATTTTTTTGAATAAGCTTAAACAGATCTATGACGCGTTAACTGTTTGTTTTTCGCAAATGCCTATACATCATGAATATATCCCTGAAGAAATTCACAAAGTTTTAGATAAGCTTTATGTTGATGATACGTTTTTTAATAAGGTAAAAAATGTGTATGGATTGAGTGGGAGGAAACATAATATTTGGAATTATAAAAATTTAGGGTATCGAGCAGCCTTTCCATTCATCGAAAGCGATATTGCTTTGTGTGACTATATTTTTGAGAAATGCAAATGTAAATATTTGCCAACTTTCGCAATCATGACTACGCGCTGGATGAATACATTGACTCCTGAAGAGCATTCAAACCTCAGGAAGTTGTTTGCTGATCTTTATATTCATGGAATCAATAAAATCAAGGAAAATGAGCACCTTTTGCAAGCTGAAATCTTCAGCCATGATTTTTAGAGCTTTTTATTTTTGACAATTGTGTGTTTTTTCGGCAACATCTATATAAATTAGATGCTATGCCGAAAAAAAATATATAAATTTATTAAAATTGAGATGTATAATTATTTATAGGAAGTCGCAATAATGCGATTGGTTTTTAAATTTTTGGGAGATGAAAAATGAATAAAATTAGTTTGCTGTCCGTGATGTTGTCACTTATGGCGGGCGTTGTGTTCAATGCAAACAATGCTAACTGCGATCAACAGCAGCAGCCTGGCGCTGAAAATCCTGAGCAAAAGTCTGAGGACACAACTGGAGAAGAAAAGATAAAGAAGGATGAAGCTGCAAACGATGATGCGGCGAAGCCTGCTGATGAAAAAAAAAAAGACTGAAAAAGAATAAGGTTGTTAGACGGGCAGGCGGACATATTGATCTTGCAAAAGCGAACTCATACACCGCCGCGCTAAATGACGCTCCCGTCAATGGGTCGACTCAGGCTACAGAATCTTCTGAACTAAAGAAAGAAGACGATGAGAGGGATGCTGATAAAGTTTCAGAGGAAAGTGTCGTTGCTCCTGACTAAACGATGCCAAAAAAGCAGTCTTGTAGCTAGGGGCATTTCGCTCCTAGCAGTTTTATTTTTAGGAGAGTTTATGCCTAGTAAAAAATGTTTTGGCTTGGGGATTGTCTTATTAATATCGGTGTTGCTTTCGGGTTGTTCTAACGATTTTTCCGGAAACACATATAGTTCTGCAAATGTAGGAGAAGTTGCTAAAACAGAAAGCGGAATCGTTGTTTCATTAAGACGAGTCGAAATAAAACCTGACAGCAAAGATTTGGGCGTGGGGGCTTTGGCTGGCGGTGTCGGAGGGGCAGCTATCGGGTCGGCTTTTGGCAAGGGCGGCGGAAAAACTGCTGCAATGATAGGCGGTGGATTGTTAGGAGCGGCCGCTGGAAACGCCATTCAGAACAGATCAAAACCTGGAATTGAGTATATTGTAAAACTGGACAATGGCGATCTTGTGACTCTGGCTCAAGGCCCTGAACCAGCTATCACTGTCGGACAACGCGTTTTTGTCGTCAAGAGCGAAAAGGGCTCAAGCAGGATTGTTCCGTTCTAAACATTCTCACTATGTTAAAAGACGGCGATGCTCAGAATAAGGCGTTGTTGTTAAACAATATAATTGACGTCTTGCTTTCTTTACAAAAGTCAATGTTTTTCTAAAGATGATTAAAATAAAGCTTGCTAGCAAAGTCTTAAAAATCGAAGCGTCGCTATAGTAACAAGGAATTCCTTTTGAAATTTGGTCATTGTTATGATGGGGGTGTGTCTATATTCAAAATATTGATAGCCTTGCTACGCTTTAAACGTTTTTGTGTAAGCAGATAAAATTTGAATGGAAGATATCCAAAGTAGCATTGTCCTGTTATTATTGTCACGTCAAGCTTCCTTTTGCAGAAAATTAATGTCTGGCTAAGTAAAATTAAAAGCAAAGCTTGTGTTGTAATGATATGTGATTATACCAAAAAATATTGAGAATTGAGATGACATTGCATTCCTCTAAACTTGATAGCTGACATCGTTTTGCGTTGCTTGTAATAACTATGCAAAAATTCTCGTTCTAGGAATGGGTTTTCTGATATATATTCCAAGGGATTTAGCCTCTATTTGAGAACCGTTGAAGTTAGCGAATGTTAGAAAGCAGAGCGTTGGATGTTCTGTTGTGATAATTCAAAATATGGAGTACCTTCTGATTTATCCACCTCACAGTCCTTTATAGAAAGCCAATGTCTTGCTAATGGCTTGAAATCGGAATGTTGCTGATAATCTGAGCTATGTTAAAATAAAGATTCACTCTGCTCTAACATAGCATCGATCTCTTTTCAAAGAGATTCCTTTGTATTTAATCGTTGGAAAGACTGTGCCGCGATGATAATTGGTTGAATTCAAAACATAGATTCAGCGTAATAGAGTTTAGTTCTGAAGGTTTCGCGAGATTATAAGAAGTAGTTGATTAAGATATAGCGTTGTTCTATTTTATACATATAGTTGTTGGTCAGATTCTTTTATAGAAGTCTTATAAAGAGAATTCTTTGGAGCAGGAGCGTTTATATGCTCTATTGCAATAACCCAAAATATTGAGAATATCAATGATACTGTTCAGGCATGAATGTTCGCTGCGCTAGCTGGAAATGTTATTGGCTCTGCAGCTTGAAAGGATTACATAAAAATTGCTGCTATTATTAAAAAGAGTTCCAATGTCCTATACATATAGTTGCCGCGGGCGCTCTTTCCAAAGAATTCTTTGAATTATGATCGTTTACAAACCATGTTGCGATAATAGATGGGAAGTATTCAAAAACATGAAGCCATGCATAACCTTGCCCAATTCTTGCTAGATAATGTTCTTTAATATCTTGTCAAGGAATGGTAAAATTAATTCTGCTAGCAAAGGAGTGGAAATAGGAGCTTTATGATTCAGCTCTGTAACTGGAGTCAGTATGATAAAATTTAGAACCATAATTGCTGCTTTTGCTTGTTTTTTTGTCTTGACGGCTTGTTCTCTTTTTCCAGAGATTAATGTCTGGTTGAGGAAAGTCGACTTCGAAGTCGATCCAGGAGCAAACAAAGGCGAACCTTTTGTTTGCCATATAGTTGTTGCCTATTCGAAAGACTTGTATGACGCACTGAGTGGCATGGATGCGCAGGGATATTTCCCGAATGCAGATGCACTCAAAAAGAAATATAAGGATTCGATAGAAATATTTGAATATGACATGATTCCTGGCAAAAACAAACTCGAGCAAAAAATAAGATTACGATCATATAGACAGGCAAAAGCCGCATTTTTGTTCGCACGATACTCAACTCCTGGAAAATTCATGGAAAACGTCGGAACAGCTCCGTCAATTGTAGTCAGATTTTTGCCATACAAAATGGAGCTCATATCAGCAACAAGTCTCGAGGCTCTTGTCGATAAGGCAAAGTGATAGCTGTAGGTTATAAGAAAGTTGTTTAAGTTAACGATTTATTAACCATTTTGAGTGTATCCTGGAATTAAGTCGATGTGTATGCTTGGTTAATATAGTGTTGATAAACGGAGTGAAGATTACTTTTATTATTTGTTTGACTATAGTTATCAGTGTTGTGTTATTCATTTCGTACAACGAATATCTAAACAGATATTGCCTGATTACAAGCAATAATGCGTTGTTTATTTTTGACAAAAAGAGCTCTATTTTGAACAAATGTGGCGAAAACGGTTGTGAAATTATAGAAACTAAATTGCCTGAAAAGTCTGACTTCTCTGGAAGCCAATCATTCCAAGCAAGCAAAATGTTCGAAAATGAAAAAACTATGAAAACAGAAACTACTACCAAAAAACTTGCAGAGGCCCCAGCAACAGAAACAACTTCAGCACCAGAGCAATCTACAGCTCAATCAGAATCAGCAAAAGAATCAGAAAAACCTAAGGGTTCCCCTGCTAAAGAACAACAAACTGAGGAGAAAAAGTAGACGCACGTAGATTAATGCCATTGCTGGCGTGCAGAAGATCAAAAAAAGCAAAGGAATTCAAAAAAATACGATTTAGTATTTATTAAAAGTAACCTTTCCGTTGAATTGCTGAATGAATTACATTAATTTTGTATGTAAATGGCATTGTATCTAAAGATGGAGCCAAACTATTTCTTGGCATATTATTGTCTGAAATATAGAAAAAATGATCACTCTGCAAAATCGTGTTATACATTATAGTTCCGAAAATATGAAAAAATGTATATAATTATATAGCGACGTGTAGTTATTGTAATAATGGTTTGCTTTTTAAAGTAAACTCAAAATATTTTTTTTAAATACATGAACAAGCGTTACAAATTGTACGATTATGTATTAAAAAATATAATTCAATATACTTAATATTCGCATCGTGTCAAAAAACTTAAATATTATTTACTCAACGCATTTTTCCACAACTTCCTGTAAAGATTTAATATTCTCCGATTCTGAGTTTGCGAGTGTTTTGGTTATTTTCGTGTATATTTCTGGAAATTTTATTTTTCGATTCAGAAAATTTGCGATTGCTATTTCGTTAGCTCTGTTGAATGCTATGACTTTTTTTTCTTCTACTGCTTGGTATGCCAATTCTATGTTTCTTTTCTGCCATGGTTTTGGTTTCCTAAACGCAAGCTGTCCTATTTCAGTGAAATTCAAACTCTGTGCAACGCAAGGTTTTCGATCAGGATAATTGAGCGCAAAAGAAATCGGAATTGTCATATTCGGTGAGCTCATGACAGTTTTGAAACTTCCGTCCGTAAAACCAACAATCGCATGTATTATAGAGTTTGGATGCAACAAATATTTGATTTTTTCAATTGTTATATTAAACAGATAGTGCGCCTCTACTATTTCGAGCGCCTTATTTATCATAGTTGCGCTATCTATCGAAATCTTCTTTCCCATTTCCCAGTTAGGATGCGCCATTGCTTGCTCTGGCGTTATGTTTTCCAGCTCATTCTCATCAAAATCCAAAAACGGACCTCCAGACGCAGTTAATATAATCTCATTTATTTCATCGTTTTCTTCTCCGAGAAGACATTGAAAAACAGCGTTGTGCTCAGAATCGATTGGTATTATTTCAGTTCCGTTTTGTCTCGCTAAATCCATCAGCAAGAAGCCGCCAGAAATTATCGCTTCTTTAGTCGCGATTGCTAGTCTTTTTGCGCGTCCAATTGTTGAAAAAGTTGGCAAAACTCCTGCGTTTCCGGCAATAGCCATGATGCAACAGTCAACCGCAAGAGAGGTTATATTGCAGAGTTCGTCTCCAGGCAACACTTCAATATTATAATAGGAAAGCTCGGATTTTGCAATCTTAAACGCGTCTTTATTGCAAACGCAAACGTATTTCGGGCAATATTTTTTCGCTTGCTCAATAATTAGTTTATGATTATCGTGGCAACTAAGTGCTAATATTTCAAAACCATTTGCAAAGGCAATATCAGCGGCCTTTCGCCCTATCGTCCCAGTCGATCCAAAAATGCTAACACTCTTCATAAGCTTACTCCATTTGCATATAGTAACAAGTTTAGCACAAATAGAATATTAACATTTATTATCTTGAAAGTTACGATTAATATTATCGAGCACATTCTGTAGAAATAATGTTTTCTAAATATAAAAACAAAATACAGTTTCGCAATTGATAGAAAATTTTTATCGCTATTGCGCCAATGAATTTTAATAATTAACATTAAATACAATGCACAAATATTTTAGCATCAGCAAAATTTGAATATACTCCGAGTTAAATTATAGGTAACCTATGAATGTGTTCCTTGCTCTTTCATTGTCTCAATCTAGCTATCAAATTTCCAATTTCGTAGCTTGTATATTATTCACATTGCAAAATTACAAGAGCGAGAATGCTTTATCACTCTTTTTGGGGCTGGCAACTATTTACTGACCTAACAACAGTTAAGTTTATCAACAAGTAATTTTACGGAAAGCTCCAGCATTCTTTTTGCAAGGTAATGCCTTAGTATTGAGTTGTAAAACTCTATTAAACATGCTTCATAACTATTTTATAAACTTATGAATTACTTTTCGGCGCGAGTAATTTTGCGTTAGTATATATTTTTTATATTCAGGTTCCTGTCGACAGCAGTCAATACTCTGATCCTGTTCTCTTTTTTTTGAATATAAGTATCAGTCCCTAAAACTTCAACATCTTTTCTTTCTCAGACATCATTTCAAGAGCATTAAATCCTCGCTATTCTTCGAAATGCAGTTCCTTCAAGGTAAAGACTTTATTTTGCTATTATCTACCAAACTCTGAGAATGTTTATAATCCTTACCCGCATCAATACACATGCAAACTCATCTCACTATATTGTGCCGCGCACGTAATCGGTTGCCAATTCTCTTTTGACAACAAAGGTATTTTCATTTTTATTCTCGTCATAGAAAGTTTAATTAACTTGCAAATGAACATATGTTCGTATTCATATAGAAATAACTAATAAATTACTTGAGCTGTTTGTTGTAACCCCAAACTTTCATATGCTGTATTGTTGAGCGCTATATGATAGATATATTATTTTGCTCCTAGAACAGTCATCTTTATTATTGCGAATGCATAGCTCGCCAGCAGAAAACTGTCCATTCTATCGCAGATGCCTCCGTGACCTGGGAGAACGTTTCCTGTGTCTTTGACGCCCAATACTCTTTTTACTTTCGACTCCAGCAAATCTCCAAGCACAGATGATATGATGATAAATATTGAGCTCCAGATAAGCGCAACATTCGCGCTTAATACTTTTTCTATATAGAAATATGACGCGATAAAGGAAAAAATGGAGCCAATCACGACGCCAGCCCAGGTTTTGTTTGGGCTGATCTTTGGAGCGAATTTTGGTCCGCCAACAAGCTTTCCGCCGAAATATGCAAATATATCGCAAATCCAAACAATCACGAAAACCCATAAAATATACATATTATATGAAATTCCATTATAACAATTTGCATTAATACTTTCAAGCATCCAGAACAAAACAGCGCCCATTATGTAACACACTCCGCCATAAAATAGCGCATTATTCACGTTGCCTTTGTTGTCAAAAGAGAATTGGCAACCGATTACGTGCGCGGCACAATATAGTGAGATGAGTTTGCATGTGTATTGATGCGGGTAAGGATTATAAACATTCTCAGAGTTTGGTAGATAAT
>BNWD01000008.1 GCA_025998575.1 Alphaproteobacteria bacterium
TGATAAAATTAAATTAAATTTTTATTATTTTCAATGTACTTTTCAAACATTCTAAGTGAATTATCGATATTAATATCTTGAATTTCTCTGTCATTTTGCAATTCGCTCATTTTTTTCATCAATTCTTAGTTCTCGAGCTTATATATCCTTCTTCTCTTGCCTTCGAAAAGCAGCACGTAACGACCTTGATATTCCCATTTTCTTGTAACGGATCATGTATTCGCAAAAGCATTTCTGATTTTCCGGCATCATAGGCCCACACAATATAAAACATTCATTATCACCGCTGATATTATCACCGCAGATTGTAGACACGATATATTTTGCCATTTCTTCCGGCGTCTGCCCTGTTTTCGCGTTCATCGCATCTGGCGTCAGTTCTTTTTTCGTGATATACTAATAGTATGATAGTTGATTTGGAGGAATAGATGGTTGATGCTATGTCGTCATTTGAAGTTAAAAACATAATTCCATTGAGTCTTTGCGGTTTTGATATTTCGATCACGAATTCGTCGCTGTTCATGTTTTTGGTTGTTCTGGTCGTGTGGGGCGTTTTTTCAATTGGGACGATGCGCAAAGGCTTGGTTCCTGGGAAGGCGCAGGCTGTTGTCGAGTGTGCTTTCAGCTTCATTGGCTCTATCATAAAGACTAATGTTCCAAAAAAATGTGCTGAAGTTTTTCCTTATATGATTGCCTTGTTTTTGTTTATTGTGCTTGGAAACGTGGCAGGCTTGTTCCCGTTTGCGTTTTCTTTCACGAGTCAGCTTATTGTGACTCTTGGAATTGCGATGGCTGTTTTTTTGGCGTCTATTATTGTTGGCTTTTGCAATCAGGGGATTTCGTTTTTATCGCGCTTTGTGCCGTCTGGAGTTCCTGGCTATTTGGCACCGTTTATGATTGTTATTGAGTTAATGTCGTTTTTCTTTCGCCCGATTAGTTTGGGAATTCGGTTGTTTGCAAATATGGTTTCCGGCCATATCATGATAGAAGTGATCGCCAGTTTTGCTGCGTCGATGGCTGGCATTTTGGCTATTTCATATTTTGCTGTTGTGCCTGTCGTTGTGAACGTTTTGTTGAATGCGTTCAAGTTGATAGTCTGCGGTTTGCAGGCGTATGTGTTTGTGGTTTTGTCTTGTATATATCTGTCGGAATCGTTTGAGAAACCGGCGCATTAGTTGAAGGAGAGTTGGAATGGATGTTGGATCTGCAAAATTAATAGGGGCTGGAATCGCCGTTATTGGGCTTTTTGGCGTTGGAATCGGGCTTGGAAATTTATTTTCATCTTTGTTAAAATCGATTGCGCGAAATCCATCTGCTAAGAACGAATTGATGTCTGCGAACATGTTGTGCTTCGCTTTATTGGAATCGATTGCGTTGTTAGCGTTCGTTGTCGCTATGATCATTTTGTTTGCGAGTTAAACTATGATTCCGCAGCTTGACTCACATTACTATTTTTCTCAGTTATTTTGGCTGTTTATCTGTCTGTTGCTGCTTGTCTTTCTTTTCAAGAAGTCTTTCGTTCCGAATGTGAATTCTATCATAGAAAAAAGAACATCTCATATAGAGAAGTGTAATTCTGAAATAGAATCTTTGGACAATAATATAAAAGAATTATCTAAAGATCTTGCTTTGATTCAAGAAAATGCGCGAAAAAAATCGTCTGAAATTATTGATTCGGCAATAAAAAAAGCCTCTGAAACTATTGTCAAACAAGAGCAAGCGCTTAAAAACGAAAATGATGCATTAATTGCGGAAACTCGAAGCCAATTGGATGAAGAAATGGAGAACTTGCAATCAATAATCAAAGAGCAAGTGAATACGACCGCTCAGATTGTTTTAGAGAAACTTTTGAGGAGTTGATAATATATGGGGTCAATTTTTCTCGATATTCACACATATATAATCCTGAGTTTTGTGATAATGCTGGTTGCTGTGTTCAAATTCGGCTGGAAAAAAGTTTCTGATAATTTGCAAAATAGAATTGATTCTGTCAAAAACTTATTGTCTGACCTAGAAATTAAGAAGCAGAATTCTCTTGAGGAAATTCAGAAATTGCAACAAGAGATTGCAAAAGCAAATGAAATACTTTCGAAAAGCGTTCAAGAGGCGAATGAAGAAGCTGAAGAAATTAGTGAAAAAGTTGCGTCGTCAGTCGAGGAGTTGATTTCGAAAAAACAAAAAGAATACACAGAAGTCATCACCAAGATAAAAGCGAGTATGTTGATTGAGCTGCAAAGTAAAATAGTTGGCTTGATAGAGAAAGAATTGATGAAAAAAATGAGCGAATTGCAAAATGACAGAGAAATTCAAGATATTAATATCGATAATTCACTTAGAATGTTTGAAAAGTACATTGAAAATAATAAAAATTTAATTTAATTTTATCATTCCGCCTTTGATGGCGACAACTCCTGAACCGCTTATATTCATCATAGCTTTCGCATTTATGTTCGCAGTTGCGTTGCAGGCAATATCAAAAGTGGTTTTTGCCTCGAGTTTGGTTGTCAAAGACGCGCATTCAAACGAAGTTTTCCAATCGAATTTTGCGCTCAAAGCTGAAATTGAAAAATCTTTTACAGCCTTCAATGAGAGAATATCTTTCGAATCGAGTTTCATTGCTTTTTTCGACAAAATCTCTATCTCACCATCCGCCTCTATTTTTATATTTTTCGATGCTTTTATTGAAATATTGTCGGATGCGGTTACAGAAATGTTGCCTTTTTCCAAGATGATTTCATAATTCCCTTCCTTTATCGTCAATTTGTCGTTGCCTTTCTCCAATTCAATTTCGTGATTCCCTTCTTTTATCGTTAATTTATCGTCGCCTTTTATTATCAAAAGAGAATTTTCGACTTGGGGACCATTTTCATTCTTACTCTTAGCATTATTTTTATTATCACTTTTATTCTCGTTTTCATCTTCCTCTTTCTCTTCAGGTTTACTTTCCAAAACTATCTTTCTCGATCCGTGATTCAAAGTGCCGGTGATACTATTTTCGACAATATACGTGACATCTTTTTGCGCATGAATAAAAATTTCCTCTTCTTTTGCTTTGTCATTAAATCTGAGCTCATTGAATCCTATTTTCTTATAAGATTTTGTATAAAAAGTCGAAACAGTGTTTTTTTCTTTTGGATAATTTGCCGGAGGTTTGTTTATCCCGTTATAGACGCACCCCGTGATTAGCGGCTGGTCCGGATCGCCATTGATGAAAGTCACCAAAACCTCCATGTCGATCCTTGGAATCACTAACCCGCCGAACTTGCTGCCAGCCCACGATTGAGCGACCCTAATCCAACAGGAGCTTTTTTCGTTTTTTTCAGCTTGCGAATCCCAGTGAAACTTGACTTTCACCTGCGCATCCTCATCGCAAAAAATTTCTTCGTCGGGAATTCCTGTAACAATCGCTGTTTGACTCCCGAAAATTCTGTTTTTCTTATGAACATTGGCCGGTCGGAATGAAACATCGCTTGGAATTCCAACAAAAGAGTTGTGATACGCTGGCGTTTCGTTATCTTCAGAAATTTGGTTTATCGTGTGTTTCACGGAAATCATGAAAAATTCTCCGTTATGAGCTGTGCTTGTTGAGCCGGATATTTTGCAAATTTCTCCAGAGGCGACGTATGGGCAATAGCCGCTCCCGTTTATAGTTTTCAAGATGCTGTTGTCGCACTCTAAAATGGTTTTCGCGATTTTGTCACCAGCGGGTTTTTCGACAAAAAACGGATCGAAGATTTCTTTGTTTCCAATTTTATATTTTTCTTTTGTGTCCGATGCGGCACCTTTAATCGTCTCCGCGGTTTTGACGACATATGCAAACGAATTGACCTGCTTCGTCCCTATCGATGTCGAAAACGAAACGTTGTAAAGCGAGTCCAAAGTCAACGTCGCATTTGTCGCCGGCTTCCTTATCTTCAATTCGTCCCCAGTCTTTTTCACAGAAGCGCTGTTGTCAGAAATGACCAGAGTATCCTTGCCATCCTCGTGTTCAAAACTATAAAAAATCCCCTCCTCCTCCATGAGTCTCGATATAAAATGAAAATCGCTTTCTCCATATTGAACGCAAAAAATACGTTTTGAAGTCCCGCAAGATGTCAAGCTAATTTTGACATTTGAAACACTATTTTCCTTAAGGACGCTTTCTATAATATCTTTCACAGTCTTTTCTTGAAATGAGCGATACTTTCGTGTATAATTCGCGTGAATAAACGTTGGGGAGATTTTTAGAAACAATATATTATCTGTTTTTGTTGAGATCACATTTGGAATATTTTCGAAAGACGCCTTTTCAATTATTCCTGAAAAATATCTCTTCTTGCCCTCTTCGAGTTCCAAGCTTATAGTCGCTTGTGTATCTATAATTTTCTCTAAGTTTACGTCTTTATTTATCTGCAAAAAGACATCAATTTTAAATAATTCCGAGACAGTTTCGAGTATTTCAGCGCGCATTATAACTGCATCTTTTAACGTCGAATGATTTAATTTTATATAAAGATTTTCTTGACTAGTCGGCAATAATTCAGGAGGCATGTTGTCGTAAATTTCCTTAAAAATTCTTTAAATATTTAATAAATTTTATTTCAAATTCTTCGCTAATTCAAATTATGTGTTTGGCATTTAAGATTAAAATGCTAAAATTTTTAGGGAATGACTATTTAAAAATAACAGAGAATTTATGAAAAGAACCTCAGGAAGAGAGAAGGACGAATTAAGAAAAATTGCGCTAATTTCTGACTATTATCCGCATTGTGACGGCTCGTGCTTCGTCAAATTCGGGAACACACACGTCATTTGCGCGGCAACAATCGAGGAAAAAGTTCCGTTTTTTCTGAAAAATTCAAGATCTGGATGGATCACGGCAGAATATGGGATGTTGCCCTGCTCCTGTTCTGAGCGGACTGATCGCGAGGCGGCGAAAGGAAAGCAGTCTGGCAGAACATTGGAAATTCAGCGTTTGATCGGAAGAGCGCTGCGATCTGTTTTGGATTTGAGCGTTCTTGGTGAGCGGCAAATAAAAATCGACTGCGACGTGATCCAGGCGGATGGCGGAACGAGAACGGCGAGCATAACTGGCGGATTTATCGCAATGTATGGCGCTTGTCAGAAACTGTTGCGCAAAAAGCGCATTGAAAAAAATCCGATCAAATCGCATGTTGTCGCGATCTCGTGCGGCATCGTCGAAGGCGCAATTTTGCTGGATTTGGACTATACGGAGGATTCGAATGCGGATATCGACGCGAATTTTGTCATGTCGGATTCGCAGTTGATTGAAATTCAATCTTGCGGTGAGAAGCGTCCGTTTTCGGAAAAGGAGTTCGAGCATTTGTTGAATTTCGCAAAAAAGGCGCGAGAGGAATTGATAAACAAACAAAAAGAAGCTTTGGGATTGAAAATTGACGCCTGATTTTTATTTTTTGAGATTCCAAGAAACAGAGATTTTGTTTAAAATTTTCAATAAATATGAAATAAATGCAAGGTTTGTTGGAGGCTGCGTCAGGGATGCTATTTTCGGAGAAAAAACAGACGATTTCGACATAGCTGTCAACGCAAATATATCGAAAATTATCGATATATTGACGAAAGAAAAAGTGAAATATGTTCCAATAGGCGCCAAATATGGATCCATATTAGCGCTAATAAATAACAGAAAATTCGAGATAACATCTCTCAGAAAAGATGAAAAATGCTTCGGAAGAGACTGCATACAATCGAACATTTCTAGCTTTGAAGAAGACGCAAAACGCAGAGATTTTACTATAAATTCTCTCTATCTTTCGCAGTCTGGAGAGCTGTTTGATTATTTCTGCGGCGTCAATGATTTGCGAAAAAAAAACATAAAATTTATAGGAAATCCGGAGGAAAGAATAAAGGAGGATTATCTGAGAATACTTAGGTATTATAGGTTTTGCGCGAAATACGGAGATTTGAAAAACGAATATAGCGAGATAATAAAAAAAATTTCATCGTCAATAAAAACACTTTCAATAGAGAGAATTCAAAATGAACTATTCAAAATTATAGAGTCAAAACACGCGATAGAGATCCTAATAAATATGAAAAATTCTCATATATTTTCAAATATATTTGATGAGTTTCAGCCAAATTTGCAAAGCAAAACTATGGAATATTTATCACTGGAAGGCAAGTTATATTTGCTATTTTCTTTTGACGATCTTTTAAAAACTTTTCGTTTAACAAAACAGCAAAAATTACGAATAAAAGAGTATAAAATATATGAAAACGAAAGCAAAGAATTTTGCTTTTACAAAAAAGGCGAGGAGTTTTTCAGGGGAATGGAAATAATAAAATGCAGCAAGTTAAATGAGGAAATTGATTTGAGCATTTTAGATAAAAAATTCATAAAATTTCCTATAAAATTTCAGGATTTGCGTTGCGAAATAAAGGAGGCTGCAAGGAAAATAAAGGCATGTGAAAAGTGGTGGGTGAATAATAATTGCGAGCCGAATGCTAAAAATTGCATAAAATATATTTTAAATTTGCAATAATTCCAACAGTTTTTTCGCTGCTAATGTTTCAGCGATTTTCTTAGAACTCCCTATCGCTTTAGCCTCCTTCCCGAGCGCAGAAACTGAAACCTCAAAAACAGGACAGTGGCTTGGTCCAGATATGGAAAGCAGCTCGTAACTCGGCATTTTCTTGTCTTTTGCTTGAGACAATTCTTGCAGTTCAGCCTTCGGAGCTTGTTTCGATATATCGAAAGTTTTAAACATATTTGCCCAAAGTTTTAGGATTATTTCCTTTGCGATTTCAAACCCAGCATCGAGAAAAACGGCGCCCAAAACAGCCTCGGTCGCGTCGGAAAGCACTGTTTTGTTTGTCGCAAGATCTTCTCCGGCCGTCAGAATCTCTTTGTCTATGCCAATTTCCTTGGCGATCTCATAACACGCCTTCGCACAAACGAACGAAGCTTGTATCTTGGCGAGATCACCCTCATTATTTTTCTTGAAATTTTTATAAATATATTCTGCAATGACAAGCCCCAAAATCCGGTCCCCTAGGAACTCTAATCGCTCAAATTTTATGGAATATTTCTTTATGCTGGAATGTCGCAACGCATCTTTTATGAGCTCCTGGTTTTTGAAAATATACCCAATTGTTTCTTCGACAATCGTCATTCGATCGGTTGGAAAATTCGCTCGAAACGTATGGAAAATGGCCATTTGAGAATTTCAAAAAGAGAGCATGAGGACGAGAAGAACAAGAATATCGGACGGCCCATAATGTTTTTGAGCGGAACGAAGCCAACCTGCTCCATGACCCGGCTATCAGCGGAGCAATCTCTATTATCGCCCATCATGAAATAATGTCCTTCCGGAACGACAAACGGCCCAACATTGTCCAAATCCGCTTTCCCAAACTCATATTTTTTGATTATAACATGCTCGCGACCATTTGGCAATACTTCCATATATTTTTTGTAAATTTCATAGTTGCCGCGATCCATAACAGAATATTCACCGCATTCTTTCAACTCGACTGGCTTTTCATTGATATGAACGACGCCGTTGATGATATCGACAGTGTCGCCAGGCATTCCGATAATTCTCTTTATATAGTTCACATCGTTGTCTTTTTCGTTTCTGAAAACGACGACATCGCCTCGCTCCGGCAAATGTTTACCAAACAATCTTCCTTTAATTTCTGGCAACGGAAATGTAAAACTCCCAATTCTGAACGAGTTGTTGGAATATCCATAGCAAAATTTGTTGACAATCAAAAAATCTCCGACCAGCAAAGTCGGGATCATGGAGCCAGACGGAATTTTAAATGTTTGAAAAAAAAAGCAACTTGTCACAATGAAAAATAAGAAAACATAAACCCATTCTTTGATAATTTTCCAAATCTTTTTAATCATAAAATCCACAAAACCAACTCAATCCAACTATATAAACTTTAGCACTTATAAAGCCTCTATTACAACAAAAGAACAAACATACGGCATTTCGTCGCTGGCAGATGCGTTTATATGAAATTCTCCGTCTTTAGATTTGCGCTTCATGTTTTCCAGCGCAACACCGTGCAGCAACACTTCCGGTTTTCCATTTTCATCGTGCAAAATCTCTATATCACGCCAAAATACTCCCGAAACATCCGAGATCGCTTTTATTACGCTTTCTTTCATCGAAAACATTTTTGCCAAAGTCTCGACAAATAATTTTCTCTTTCTCGCAAAATTCAATTCGCGCTCCGTGTATATCTTCTTCTCAAATCTCGATCCGAACTTAAAAAGCGCTTTTTCAATTCTTCTTATGTCCAGAATGTCTGTTCCAATTCCCAAAATCATGCGGAAAAATAATTAATATATTTATTGAGTCTAGCGACAGTGTCATCTTTCCCGATGATCTCAATTATCTCGAAAACACTTGGCGAAACAAGCTTTCCAACCAACGCCCCTCTGATCGCTTGCGCTATTTCAACTAATTTCTCACCTTTTTCCTTGGCAAAATTAGTTATTTTGTCACACAACTCTTTCTCTTTTATTTCAGTTTGATTTTCAATAATTTCTATCACTTCTTTTAATAAACATAAATGCTTTTCTGTTGCGTATTTTCTGCAAGTTTCTTCAAATTCAACTGGAGCTGAAACATAAATCTGTGCGGCATTTGCGAGGTCAACAAGCGTTTTTGCGCGCTGTTTCAAACTATCCATCCCCATCAATATCCTCGCAGTTTCAAGCTGCGAAACGTCGCATTGCATAAAAGGAATGAGACTATTGAGCAAAGATTCGTTGTCGCGCTCTTTCATATAGTGCGCGTTTAAATTATCCAATTTTGCCATGTCAAATCGCGCAGGTGATTTGCCAACCGAATCAAAATCAAACCATTCAACCGCCTGCGTTCTCGTTATAATTTCATCATCCCCATGGCTCCACCCAAGCCTCAACAAATAATTCGAAATCGCCTCAGGCAGATAGCCCAATTTCATATAATCTTGCGCGCTAGCAGCTCCATGTCTCTTTGAAAGTTTCGCTCCATCAGGCCCATAGATCAGTGGAATGTGGCCAAAAACAGGGATTTTCCATCCAAACGCTTTGTATATCTGAATTTGGCGGAACGTGTTAGTCAAATGGTCGTCGCCGCGGATGACGTGAGTTATTCCCATATCATGATCGTCAACAACAACGGAAAGCATATAAGTCGGCGTGCCATCAGATCGTAGCAAAACCAAATCATCCAACTGTGAATTCTCAACAGTAACCTCGCCTTGAACCATATCGTCAACCGTAGTTTTCCAGGCGACTTCAGACTTTAGCCGAATGGCATATGGTCTATCTGCAACCTCAGTTTGCGAATCGCGGCACTTTTTGTCATATTTATAGGAAACGCCTTCCTTTAATGCTTGCTCTTTTTTTGTAAAAAGCTCTTCAGGCGTGCAATAGCAGCGATAAGCACTTCCTTTTTCAACAAGCTCAAGAGCCGCTCTTTTGTGGCGCTCAATGTTCATAGACTGAATCACATGGCCTTCATCCCAGTCGATATTCAGCCAGTTAAGTGTCTCGAAAATAAGTCTAGTGTTCTCGTCAGTCGAACGCAACTTATCTGTGTCTTCAATACGCAGCAAAAACTTGCCATTGTTATGGCGCGCAAAAAGCCAATTGAAAAGCGCAGTTCTCACAGAACCTACGTGCAAAACTCCTGTCGGGCTAGGCGCGAATCGAACGCTTACAGTCATTTCAATACACCCAAACCTTGTTATTCACCCAAAGCCGAATCGACAAGCGTGTCATTATCAAGTAATTCAGCAGCGTCGTCTTCTTCCTCATCATCTGCGGCAAAATCTTCAGCGCTAAGCTCTTTTTCTAAAGACGAATTCAGCCGTGAAGTCTGCCAATCAACTATTTTATGTTTCTCATCCTCAGCTAAAGCTCGTTTTGCAATAGACATTAACCCCGATAAAGAAACCGTTTCCTCTGCAATCTCCCGCAGAGCGATTATAGTTGTCTTGTCATTATTCCTCGGCACAGTCGGTTTATCCCCGAGCTCCAAATCCTTCGCACGCTTGGATGCAAGCAAAACAAGCTCAAACCTATTCTCAACATTCTGAATGCAATCTTCAACCGTTACTCTCGCCATAAACCCCTCACCAAAACAACTCGTCATACTTCTAGGATAACACAAAATTCTGAATAAATGAAACAAGTGCTTGATCAAAAAATTTCCAGCGGCATAGTGTGTATGTTATAATAGCTTTGTTTAGATTTTTGATTTTGATGTTTTGATGAAATTTTTACATTATTTTTTTGTTTTTTTTATATGTTCTTGGTCAGTTGTTTTTTGTTCGGAAAAAGTTCCAGAGAAGAAGTCTGAAGACACAGCTCCTGAAGCGGAAAAACATATAGCTCCTGATATCGCCATAAAGTCAGTTGGCAAAACTGTTGACGATACGAAGCTGCGAACTTTCGATAAAGATGATGACCCGCGCAAAAAATCGTCATCTGCTTTATTAGCGCTCAAGAATATCGATATATGCTCCAATTCAACTAAGATAAGACTGAAATTTTCCACACCTGCAACTGACACAACGCAAAAATCACCCATAAAAGCCAAATTTCTTACAATAGCAAAAGTGAATAATGAGCTGATAACAAATTTCGATGTAATTAACGCGATTAAATTCTTTTTCTTTTCAAATGGAAAAGAGTTTGATTTGATGCTCGCTAAGATGCTTGTTCAGCCTATTCTTAACTCGTTGATTGAATCGAAGTTGCAACAACAATACGCGAAGCGTTGCAATATTCGTGTTAGCAATAAAGAAATTGATGGTAGAATTGAGGACATTGCGAAATCAAATGGCATGACTATCGAGGAAATGGAAAAATATTTTCAAAGTGTCGACATGAACAGTGAAATAGTCAAAAAAAACTTATCAGCTAGAATGATTCATCAGAATTTGTTTCAATTGATAAAAGAACAAATTAGCATGCCTAAAAAAGAATTTGACGAAGAATTTTCTAAAAGAAAGCTTGACATTATGAAACCTCGCGTTCGATATAATGAAGTTTTTTTGCAAGTTTTAGATGAGCGGAAACGCAAGGAAATTCGAAAAATTATTGAAACTTTGCTTGAATTAATTAATCGTGGATATCCTATTGAAAGTATTGCGCAGACTTTTTCTCTGTCTCCTTCTCAACTTCAACATAACTATTCGTATTGGATAACTGTCGATAATTTACCTATTGATATAAAGACTTTTGTTATAAAATTAAAGCCAGGTGAAATTAGCGAAGTTATTGAAACGAAAGGTGGCTTTAGAATAATTCAAGTTTCTGATAAGGCCGCCCCAAATAAATGCGGAGTTTTAGAAACTCAATATGAAATATTGACAACGCAAATGCAATTTCAAGGCACGTTGTTTACGCAAAAAGATTATGAAAAGGCAAATAATGTGATTTCTGATATCATGAAATCTTTGTCTGCAAAAGAATTTGAAGTAGCCTGCAAAAAAAACAACCTAAAAATTACCGCAAACACTATAACTACGCCGACTCCATATGAAAAGGAATTGATACATAGAGCTCAAACTACGCAAAATCACATTGGTATTCTTCAATCAATGGAAAACAAAGATGAACTCGTTATTTTGTTATTAAAAAAAGAAAGTCAGCCTGACGCGAAGTCGCCTACACCAAAAGATGTTATGGAAGATGTTTTAAATAAGAAAGTCTCGAAAGAATTTAATAGAAACATGCTGCTGTTCAGAAAAGCTTGCGCTATTGAAATAGACGCTGCGTCATTAGCAAATATTTTTTAGTAATGAGAATTGCATTCTTCGGCGATGTCGTTGGCAAAAGCGGCAGAGATGCGCTAATAAAATATATAAGCTCTAACAAAGCAAAACATAAGTTTGATTTCATAATAGTGAATGGCGAGAATTCAGCTCACGGATATGGCATAAGCCAAGCTATATGCGCTGAGTTTTTTTCGGCTGGAATTGATGTCATAACAATGGGCAATCACACGTTCGACAAAAAAGACGATTTGCAGCTTTTCGACAGAGAAAAGAGGCTAATTAGGCCTCTCAATTATCCGAAAGGAACCCCAGGGCAGGGATATGTTATTTCGGAAATCCCGTTCACAAATCAGAAGGTTCTAGTCATTAATTTGATTGGAAGAATAGGAATGGAGCAAAACGACGATCCATTTTCTGTCGTTAACGAATTCTTGAATAATTTCAAATTGGGCACGAATATAGAGGCTATTTTCATAGATTTTCATGCTGAGACTACTTCGGAAAAAACTGCTCTCGCGAGATATTTGGATGGGAGAATTTCAGCAATAATTGGAACTCATACTCATGTTCCAACGGCTGATCCACAGATTTTTAAACATGGAACTGGTTTTTTATCAGATTGCGGAATGTGCGGAGATTATAACACTGTTATAGGTATGGACGAAGAAGCTTCTATCAAGCGCTTCATTTATAAAATCCACGCCAGAGCAAAAATGATTCCCGGAATCAATGAAGCAACTGTCTGCGGAGTTGTTTTGGATATCGGGCAAAATGGCTTGTGCAAAGACATACAAACAATTCGCGTCGGAGGATTTTTAAAAGAACAGAAAGATTGCGTCCCTAAATGCGCTGGTATATAATAAACTATAGGGGTTATTAACTCAAAAACGATGGATAAGGCGCATGGGGACTTCAGATATTTGTAAAAACAAACGGTATATTGATATATTCAAGAAATTAGTCGACGTATACATAGAAACCGGTGAGCCAGTCGGCTCCAGATCTCTTTCGAAAATGATTGATAATCAGCTCTCACCTGCAACAATCAGAAACGTTATGGCAGATCTCGAAGACGCAGGTATATTGTGCTCTGACCATTCTTCGGCAGGAAGAAAACCAACCGAAAAGGGCTGGAGATTTTTTGTAAACACGTTGGTTGAAACGGAAAATATAACAGATATCGATAAGAAATCACTGTTAGCACTAGCAAAGAGCTCAGGCGGAAAAAGCATTGAATCTATTTTAGAAGATGCGACAGATGCCCTATCAAAACTATCCAATTGCGTTAGTTTAATATTCAGTTCAACGACTAACGAATCGATCAAGCACATCGATTTTGTGTTGCTAAGCCCTGGAAAAGCCATCGTTATCATCGTGAACGAAGGTGGAATTGTCGAAAATAGATTGATTGACATTCCAAAAGATGTCGATATATCTGTCCTAGAGAAGGCGCGAAATTATATCAACGATAAGTTAGCAGTAATGAGTTTGAAAGAGTTGCAAAACGCTATTTATGGCGAAGTGACATTGGAAAAAAATGGCATAGATTCTTTGGCAAAGGAAATCATGGCTAGCGGAATAGATATCATAAAAAACGACGAAAATAACGATAAAATTATAGTCAAAGGGCAATCAAACTTAATCTCTAAGGCTAGGGACATCAAGACGTTGGAAATATTATTGAAAAAACTAGACGAAAAGAAATCTGTCAGAAATCTCTTGGATGAGCTCATAAACGGACAAGGTATCCAAATTTTCATAGGATCCGAAACCAAAATGTTTGAACTTTTGGATTGCTCGATTATTCTTGCTCCATATCACGATTCCAACAACAAACTCATCGGAACAATTGGCGTTATTGGATCAACAAGAATGAGATATAGCAAAGAAATATCGCTCGTTACATATACAGCGGAAATCATTGGCAATATTATCAAAAAACTTTTTTAACTTTTGCTTGCGTTAATTCTGAAGATAGTTTAGCATAACGCAGGAAGGTGTTTAAATCACGGATTAGAGCTTGGAAAATTTGGCGACAACAAAACTAACTGTGTTAAAGATTTGTCATGAGATTGCCAATTGTTTGAGTATTATAAAATTTTTGCAAGACGATATTCCGCTCTCAAACGCCACAGAAGCTAACGATTTTATAAAAAACATAGACCTTATGTCCCACACTATGGATTTTTTTAGAAACGCATATTCTATGACTATCCAACCTGCAAGCACGCTAAATGCTATAAGGAATATTTGCAATTTAAAGGATATTAAATTGCAAATTGACCCTGAGCTCTTGCCGAATAATTCCAATGCAACGCTAATGAATGGCGTTTTCGTTTTGCTTTATATTTGCACTAAAATTAGCAAATCTGGAGATGAAATTGTTGTCGGCGGCGATCAAAATCCTGAGCATATCATAATAAATAATGCAAATTCCATGCAGATTCCTAGCGACGTTGTTGACGCTTTAAATAATGAAACTTCAAATTGTAGTATTTTCAATATCATGTCTATATATGCGAAAGAATTACTGCGCTCTGTCAATTATAATGTAAACATATCTGTTCTCAATGGCATTTTAATAAAAGTATGGCAATAATTCCTAATGATGAGAAGTTTTTCGGAAGAATAAAATGCAGAAAATTAACTGATAGGCAAGCATTTCTTTTCGAGAAATTCAAGGATAAACTTTTTATATCTTCGATGGATGAAGCAAAAATTCGAGGTTTTGATGTCTTTTTGGAGATAGGTTTCGGATCTGGAGAGCACATAGCGCAAATGGCTTTATCAAATTCGACCGGGCTCTATATCGGATGCGAACCGTTTATAAATGGCGTGGCCTCGCTTTTGGCCAAAATAGAAGCCAACAATATAAAGAATATATTAATTCATCAAGGGGATGCACGGCAATTTATAAAGCAAATTCCTGAGAGTTCGATTGCTGGCGCATTTCTTTTATTTCCTGATCCGTGGCATAAAAGACGGCATATCGAGCGGAGATTTATCAAGGAAAAGACGATAATCGAGATGGCAAGAATTCTGAAGTCAAATGCTTGCTGGAGAATAGCGACTGATCACGATGAATACCAGAAATGGCTGTTGAAAAACTTTAATTTGGAAAATATTGTATCGATTTTTTCTTATAAATTGTTTGATAATGCAACGAGACTTCCTGAAGAAACTTGGCCGAAAACAAGATATGAAAAGAAAGCCTCAAGCAAAATTTTGTTCATGAGCGCAACAAAAATGTTATCATAAAGAATGCAGTTGGGTTTTTGATTATCTTATGTTGGAAAATGCAGATTTAGAGAAAGTGTGCAAGCTTGCAAAAATTCGAGTTTTAGATTCGGAAAAGGAAGCATTTTTGGCGAAATTAAACAGCGTATTGAATTGGATTGAACAGTTAGAAGCTATTGATGTTTCTGGTGCAAGTTTGGATGAAGCTTGCCTGAATTACAGCACTTTTGAGCGCCCTGATAGTCCTGAATCTGCGAATTCAAAAGATGAGCTGCTTTCTAATACTAAACACAAAAAATTTGATATGTTTTGCGTTCCAAAAATCGTGGAGTAGTTATGTCTGGCAATAAAAACCTTGAAGAGCTAGCCATATTGAGACACAGCACTGCGCATATCTTGGCTGCCGCTCTTTTTGAAATCGATCGCGATATCGAGTTCGCAATCGGGCCGTCAGTTGAAAATGGCTTTTATTATGACATAAAATCAAAAAAAACTTTTTCGCCTGAAAATCTCGCGCATATCGAAGATAAAATGCGGGAAATAATCAGCAGAAATTTGGATTTTGAAAGAATAGAAATTTCGAAAAACAAAGCCAAAGAAATCTTTTCCGCTAATCATCAATACTATAAACTGGAAATATTGGACTCAATTCCTGACGATACTGTGAGTATTTATAAATTTGGTGAATTTGTCGACCTTTGTCGTGGTCCTCATATCAAAAATTCCTCTTTTATTCCTTCTGATGCTTTCAAGTTAACGGCTGTCGCAGGCGCTTATTGGCGCGGAGATAGCTCAAACGATATGTTGCAGCGAATTTATGGAACTGCTTTTTTTGATAAAAAAAGCATGGAGTCCTACTTCAATATGCTTGAAGAGGCTCAATTGCGTGATCACAGAAAGCTAGGGGTTGATCTTGATTTATTTCATATCGATGAACAGTCTCCTGGAAGTGTTTTTTGGTTGAAAAATGGGTTTGTGTTATTCAATTTAGTCAAAAATTATATTGCTGATGTAATAAAAAAATATGGTTATTTTCTCGTTCAAACTCCTCAATTGTTAAACAGATCGCTTTGGGAAATTTCTGGGCACTGGGAAAAGTTTCAGGAAAACATGTTCGTTGTTCAATCTGATGAAACGACTATGGCTATCAAGCCGATGAATTGTCCAGGCCATATCACAATTTATAATACTGGCCCTCTCAAGAGTTATCGCGATCTTCCAATTCGCATGGCTGAATTTGGTTTATGCCACAGGAACGAACCATCTGGTTCACTTCATGGCTTGATGCGTTTGCGTGCCTTTATGCAGGATGATGGTCATATTTTTTGCACTCCTGACCAAGTGATTTCAGAAACTCAGAAATTCTGCAATGCATTGAAAGAGGTCTATTCAACATTTGGATTTCATGATATTTTCGTCAAATTTTCTGATCGCCCTTCTACGCGCGCAGGCTCTGACGACATTTGGGATATTGCGGAAAAATCTCTAAAAGAGGCAGCTATCGCATCTCAACTTTCATTTTCTATTAACAAAGGAGAAGGTGCTTTTTATGGCCCAAAGTTGGAATTTGTTTTGAAGGATTGCTTGGGAAGAGATTGGCAATGCGGAACTTTACAAGTCGATTTTGTTTTGCCGGCGCGTTTCGGAATAACTTATGTTGATTCAAGCGGCCAAAAACAACCTCCTGTTATGATTCATCGGGCCTTGGTCGGCTCTTTGGAACGTTTTATCGGCATTTTGATTGAAAATTATGCCGGAAAATTTCCTTTTTGGCTAGCTCCTATTCAAATTGTTGTTGCAAGCATTACGGGAGATTCGATTGAGTACGCGAATTCTGTTTATGAGTTGCTGTCGAAATCCGGCTTTAGAATATTTTTAGATATAGAAAACGAAAAAATAACCTATAAAATTCGAACTCATTCCATTAAAAAAATACCTGCTTTAATTATCGTAGGGCAAAATGAAGAGAAAAATCAGTCTGTAAGTATTCGTCTTCTTGGATCTCCTGCAAACACTACTATGTCATTATCTGAATCTGTTGATTTTTTCTACAAGTTGCTCATTAATCATAAATGAATATTGGAGGTTTTATAGGATTTTCTACGCTAGATTATCCAGGAAAATTATCCGCCGTAATATTTTGTCAGGGTTGTCCAGCGCGATGTCCATATTGTCACAATCAATCTTTTCAAAGTTTTGATGCTATTGGAGTTGAAAGTTTTGAAAAGATTTTTCAATTTTTAGCGAGCAGAAAAGGATTGTTAGATGCGGTTGTTTTTAGCGGCGGCGAACCTTTAGTGCACAGTGATTTAATTGAATGCATACAAAGAATTAAAAATATTGGTTATTTAATAGGAGTTCATACTTCTGGAATAGCTCCATCAAGCTGTTTTAATGATATGTTGTACGCAGTAGATTGGGTTGGATTTGATCTAAAAACGAGTTTTGAGCAATACGATAAAATAACTAATCTTAATAATTCAGGAGAATTGGCAAAGCGAAATTTCTTAAAACTTGCCGCCTCTGGGGTGAATTGTGAAATAAGAACAACATTTCACAACGGATTTGTTTCAGAACAAGATTTATTTGGCATTGCAAAAATTCTTATCGAAAATAAAATAGAAAACTGGGTTATTCAAGAATGTGTTTTAAGATCTGATTTCAATATTACAAAAATACCTTTGCCAAACAGTATGATACTGAATAAAATTAAAAAAAACATCAATGTTATTTTGAGAATGCAATGATATTTTCATTTTTTATAAACGATAAAGAGTGTCATATATACACAGAGAAATTTAGCAATATTTATAAAGTTGACGAGACGCGAAAAATGGCAGATAACGTCATGAGTTTTTTTAGTGACGCCTTAAAAAAAATAAACGGATTGTCCATAAAAAAATTAATATTTTCTTCTGGCCCATCTTCTTTTACAACAACCAGGATTTCAAATTCTATAGCAAAAGGCATGAAAATTGCCAAAGACGATCTTTCTATAACATCTGTTTCGAGTTTTTTGACATATTTTTCTTTATCCAATGCTTCACGTGGAACTTTCGCTATTCCAACAAATTGCGGAGATTATTACTGCGCAACCCTCTCTAATCTAATTATTAGTAAGCGCAAAATACAAACAAATAATTCGCTTAATAAACTTGAAAATGTACATCACGCAGAAAAATTCTCTCAAGAAAATTTAGCTTTTTTTCAGTTGCTATCTTCTCAATCTGAGCTAGCAAAGACAAATAGACATTTAATAACGGAGACGCTCGATCAACATTATGAATTCACACCTAAATATAGATATTGAGTTAACTCAGTTAAATATTAGACATTTTTAAAAATTAAAGATATTTCACGCTGAGCATTTTTCATCATATAATCTTTCTGACATCGCAATATCTAATTTTTTAGCGTTAAAAATTTATAAGAGTTTTGCCTTTATCAATATCGTAAAAAATTTATTAGGGTACATTGTATTTTCGTTTGCGGCTAGACGAATGCAACATCTTGTTTATAGTGATAGAAACAGGAGGTAGAAGGTCAGGGTTGGCTTCAAAATTGCTAAATGTTCCACGTGAAACCTTCCCTGCAAAAAATGTTTCTAGAGGTGCGCTCTGACAATGAAGTTGCAGTTGTATTGTATAAAAAAATGGCTTTGAACAAACAAATATAAGGAAAAATTATTATCATAGAGGCGTAGACGCATTATACTAATGCGAAAAGTAAGTTGAGCTTTTAAAATAATATGTTAAAATATTAAGTGTGAATAGTTATGGAGGCGGAGCATTTTGAGCATAAAATATGGTTCTGAAATAAAAATTTCACTATTAAAATATGTCGAAATATTAAAAAAGTGGAACAAGGCTGTGAATTTAAGTAGGGTTACAAATAATTTTTGGGAAAGGCATATAGAAGATAGCTTGCAAATATCAAGTGATCTTGACAATAACGAAAAAATTATAGATATTGGAACGGGAAATGGCTTTCCAGGAATTGTATTGGCAATTTGCGGCTTTAAAAATATTGTTCTCTGTGAGAAAAATCATAAAAAATCTGCATTCTTATTAACGGTAAAATCTGAACTGAGCTTAGAGATAAAAATATATAATGGTGATATTTATAATTTTGAAGAAAAAGGATACGCATGTGTTTCTCGTGCTTTTGGCTCGCTATTAGAATTGCTAAAAATTATGGATAAAATGCAAGCTACAAAAGGAGTATTTCATAAAGGAGAATCTTGCGGAAAAGAAATAAACGAAGCAAAAGTTTTTTTTGAGTTTGATTGCATTGATAAAAAAAAGCATAACAAATGAAAAAAACTCTATTTTGACAATATATAATATCAGGAGAAAACGATGGGGATAACGATATCAATTTCCAATCAAAAAGGAGGAGTAGGAAAAACAACAACGGCAATAAATTTAGCAACTGCGCTTGCGGCGATTCGAAAAAAAGTTTTACTGATCGATTTTGACCCTCAAGGCAATACTACAACTGGCCTTGGAATTTATGATAAAAATTTAAATACCAGTTATGACTTGTTAATGAACAATAAAACAACATCCGAAGTATTTTTAAAA
>BNWD01000009.1 GCA_025998575.1 Alphaproteobacteria bacterium
TACAATAAAATAAGAAGAGTGCATTTTCACGGAGAAAAAAATGAAAAAATTACTAACTACTATTGCGAACTTTGCGTTTCTGAATAAATTTCTCTTGGTATTTTCATCGGTTTCTATTCCTATTTCGCTGTCTTTTATGATGGATTTTATCTGCGGAATTAAATGCGGCAAAGTTGGGATTATTATTTTTTTCTGGTCATAATTTTCAACAGATTTTAGGAAAATTGGCAATAATAATTTGATCTCTTGCTGTCGACTTCCTGGCATTAATAATATAAAATTTTCTTTATTTTTTTCATTAAATTCTTCGAAATATTCGATTGCTGGATGGCCTATAAAATGTGTTTCTAAGCCGTATTTTTCAAAATATTGATGCTCGAAATCAAACAAAGTTAATAATTTGTTATAAATCTTTGCCATTTTTTTAGCTCTTTTTGGTCGCCAAGCCCAAACGGATGGAGCGACGAAGTGTATTAATTTTATTTTTTTATTGCGTTTTTTTATCAATCTTGCGACTCTGAAGTTGAATCCTGGCGAGTCTATTGTCAATAATATGTCAGTTTTTTTTTGCTCTATATCTTCGATTGTTTTTTTGATAAGTTGGTTTATTTTTCGCAGGTGCGGTATGAGCTCTATTATGCCGCAGACGGCTAGTTCAGATATATCTAGCATGCTTTTAAATCCTTGCTCTTCCATTAAAGTTCCTCCGATTATGAATATGTCCAAATCGAGAGTTTTCAATTGTTTGAGAAGTGCGGCTCCCAAGAAATCGCCAGAGGGTTCGCAAGCTATTATATATATTTTTCGACTCATTTTATGATAAATTCTTCATTTATTTTAATAAAATTTTCAGCGATATTTACCGATAAAATAGAGTCTTTATTGAAAGAAATTGTCGCAATATTTTTCTCATTATTTAATTTTATATCTAAAAAAGTTCCGGCTCCATAATCGAGAACAGCTAGAACTTTTCCGATATTTTCATTTTTCTCATTAAAAATATCCAGCTCAACCAAATCGTCGAAATAATATTCATCTTCTTCCAAATTCTGCAAGGAATTTTTTGCTACAAACAATTTTTGCGATTTGAATTTTTCTATATCTGTTCTATTATTGACGCCATCTATAGCCGCTATTATTTCATTTTTCTCATTAATTTTCTGGTTTGTCAGAGTTATAGCAGTATCGTCAGACAGAAAAAAACTGCTATTTTTAACAAAAAAATCAGGAGAGGATGTGTATGGCTTAATTCTGACAAATCCTTGAAGCCCAATGGGCCGCGATATTGTTCCAACACAAACTCTCTTTTCAGACATTTATGCTTGAGCTGCTCGTGCCGCTTCGGCCTCAGCGTCAGTTTTCAAACGCTCAAGAGCTTTCTTTTTCGGCGCAGATTTCTTTGGCGTGAGAGAAATTTTAGGTTTCTCGACAATCGACAACTCAGCTAATAATTTAGTCACTCGGTCAGATGATTGAGCGCCAACGCTCAGCCAATATTTGACACGATCTTCATTCACAACCAGTCGCTCATTATTTTCAACTGCCAAAAGCGGATTATAAGAACCCAACCTTTCGACAAATCTGCCATCTCTCGGAGCCGTGTTTTCCGCAACAACAAGCCTATAAAACGGCCTTTTTTTGGAGCCGCCCCTCGCTAATCTTATCCTTAATGCCATCAAAAACCCTTTGTTTCGCAAACCAAAACGCCCAATATACTTTCAGTATACCTTATTTTATGCTAGAATGCAAGCAAGAATTTGTGTTTTGGCGCTCAGTTTGAATATTTTTGTCCATAAAAATGACCTGCCAGATTCGCTTTTTGACGATGCGAAATCGGTCGCGGTTGACACAGAAACCATGGGTCTTTTGCCGCATCGTGACAGGCTGTGCTTAGCTCAATTTTCATCTGGAAATGGCGATTGCCATTTGGTTCAATTTGATGATTTTTTGTGCGAAAAACCAGTGGGAAAACCAAGTGAAAAAGCATGTGCAAAAACTGCCCAAAATATAAAAAATTTGTTGAAAAATAGTTGTATTTTAAAGATTTTTCACTATGCGAGATTTGATGTCATGATGCTCTATAAATATCTTGGCGTTATGACGACAAACCTTTATTGCACAAAGGTTTCATCGAAGTTGGCGCGGACCTACACGTCCAAGCATAGTCTTTTTGATTTGTGTTTTGAGCTGCTAAATATCGAGATTTCGAAGGAGCAAACTTGTTCGGATTGGGGCAGAGCAGAGCTGACTGAAAAGCAGAAGCATTATGCGGCTACAGATGTTTTGCATTTGCATAAAATTAAAGATAAATTAGATGAAATATTAGCAAGAGAAAACAGACAAATTTTAGCTAAAAATTGTTTCGAATTTTTGGAAACTCGCGTGATTTTAGACCTAATTGCCGGACAAGATTATGACATTTTTTCTCATTGCGCGTAATGACTGATTTTTTAAATGAGGCAAAAAGAGTGATCAAAGAGGAGGCTGCCGCGCTCAGACTTTTGGCGGAAAATTTGCCGTCTGGATTCGAAAATGCCGCTGACATTATTTTTTCATTAACTGGACGGCTTGTCGTCTCTGGCATAGGCAAGAGCGGGCATATTGGACGCAAAATTTCGTCGACTATGGCCTCTCTTGGGCAAAAGTCTTTTTTCATGCATCCAAGCGAGGCGCACCACGGTGATCTCGGAATGCTCGCTCCTGACGACGCGCTGCTGCTAATTTCGCATTCCGGGGAGGCCGTTGAGTTGCTCCCTGTCATCGATTTTGCAAAGCGAATTGGCATAAAAATAATCTCGATTTCCAAAACCGAGACTTCATCTCTTGCCAAAAATTCGGATATTGCGTTGTGTCTTCCAGAGGCTAAAGAGGCCTGTCCTCTAGGCGTTGCGCCGACTGTTTCCTCGACGATGACGCTCGCTCTTGGCGATGCGCTTGCAGTTGCGCTTTTGTCGAAAAGGGGATTCACGAGAGAGCAATTCAAACTGCTGCATCCTGGCGGACAGCTTGGACGTTCTTTGGCCTTTGTTTTCGACATCATGCACACAAAGATACCGCTAATAATGTCTGGCAGCTTGATGCAGGATGCACTTATAGAGATGACAAGTTGTGGGTTTGGCTGCATTGGAGTTGTTAATAATTTTAATAAATTTATCGGTATTATTACAGATGGTGACTTGAGAAGGAATATGTCGCGTGATCTATTGTCGAAATCCGTCGATGAAATCATGACTAAAAATCCGCGCTATATCGATAAAAATATGCTTGTTTCGGAGTTACTCTTGATGATGGAAAATGAAAAGATAACGAACATTTTTGTTGTTAACAACGAACGCGAACCTATTGGCGTTGTTCACATACACGATATGCTAATGCGAAAAATTGTTTAAAAATTACAGCTATGTTTAATTGTGTTTTATTATATATATCATTTCCATTTTTATTAGAATTTATTCTAAAATTTATATTAAATATTTCTAATTTGATAGTTTTTAATACGGCTCTTTTGATGCCGTTAACTCTCATTTTTCCTTTTTTATTTTTCAAAAATAAAACAAATTTGTTGAAAATATTGTATATATTTTTGGTTTATATGCCAATTTTTATAAATATTTGTCACATTTTTATATTTAATTCTGAAATCAGTTGCGCATCATATGCTTCAATGTTTGAGACAAATTATCAAGAATTTATAGAATTTTTTCAGCATTTTATATCGAAAAATTTAATTATATTTATCGTTTTATTCTGGTTAATTTGTGGTTTATTTTATATATTTAGCAAAGAACTTAGTTATGAAATCGACAAATTTAAAAAGCCAGCGATAATTTTGTTTGCGATTTTATACGGTATTTTTTGCTTTGGAGATATTCGCTATAAATTTCCGATGGAAAAATTAATAGCCAATTATATTGAATATAAAATAGAACAAATAAAAGATAAAAATTTATTAAAAATTATGAAAAATTTTTCATTTAATAATGTTAAAAGTTTAATAAAAAATGATCAATCTGAGCTGTATGTTATCGTCATAGGCGAGTCTGCGAACAGGGATCATATGAGTCTTTATGGGGAGGCGTTAAAGACGACGCCGCGCTTCGATTCTATTCGAGATGAGTTGCAGATTTTTGAAAACGTTAGGTCGAAATATTGCTGCACATTCAAGGCTTTGAAGACAATATTGTGTTTCGATGAGCAGTTGAAAAATGGCGATATTGTGACGTTGTTCAAGCAGGCTGGGTTCAAGACTTTTTGGCTTTCAAATCAATATTACATCGAGAACAGCGACAATATAACGACGATAATTAGCCTGCTTTGCGGTCAAAAAGTTTTCGTTAATAAAGCGCATCGGAGGACGAAATTGTCGTCGAATTATGATGGAGATTTGGTTGAACATTTCGCAAAATTCGTGCACGATTCTGCGCAAAAAAAGGTGATTTTTGTGCACTTGCTTGGCTCTCATTTTCCATATGCAAACAGGTATCCGAGGGAATTTGATGTGTTTTTTCCGACTCAAAATACAAAAAAATCAAGAGAGGTTGCGCGTTATAATAACTCGATTTTGTATACAGATTATATTTTGTTTAAAATTTTAAATATTATAAAATTATTAAAAATTAATTCGTATTTGTTATATTTTTCCGATCATGGCGAGGATGTTACGGAGGATCCTGAAAGTCCGCATTGCCATAATGAATCGATCGCGAGTCCTCCAATGTTCAGGATTCCGTTTATAATTTGGCTTTCTGACGAATATAAAAAATTAAATGAAAATTTTATAAAAAATTGGGATTTAAACAAGCAATACAACACTGGCGATGTCATTCATTCGATCATTGATCTATCAAGATTAAATTGCGATAGTTTTAATAAAAATAAGAGTATATTTTATGAAAATTCTAGCAAATGAAAATTTTTTTTAACGATTTACTTGCTGTAAAAAATGCATTTTTTTATTCACTAAGTGGCTTGAAATATCTTATAAAGGAACGTGCATTTCGGCAAGAAATAATATTGTTTTTTATCATTTTTTTTATATTAATTTTCATAAAATTATCTGTTTTCATGATGTTATATATTTTCTCTTCATACGTTTTGATTTTGATCACAGAGGCTTTAAACACAGCGCTTGAGAGCGTCGTTAATAAAGTCTGTCCTGGCTTTGATGAGGTGGCGAAAAAGGCAAAGGACGTTGCCAGCGCGGCAGTTTTTATAGCGTTGGCTCATTTTTTCATCGTGTTAATTGTATTCTGTTTATTTTAAGCCTGTCGAGCCGAATCCGTTTTCTCCTCGTTCGGAATTGTTTAAACTTTTCTCTAAAAATGAGCAGTTTTCGTGCTTGCATATTATCAATTGTGCGATTCTCATTTTGTCTTCTATTACGAACTCATTTTCGGAAAAATTTATTAAAATGCACTTTATTTCGCCCCTATAATCTGAGTCGATGATGCCTGGTGCGTTCAATATTGAAATGCCGTGTTTGGCGGCTAATCCTGATCTTGGACAGATCATTCCGAAAAATCCGCTTGGAATTTCAAGCGCGAGCCCTGTTCCTATAATGCTGATTTCATGCGGCTTTAAGCAGAAATTTTCATCCAAACAAGCGCTCAAATCATATCCTGCGCTTTCCTCTGTTCCTCTGATTGGAACTTGCACCGCGCTGTTTAATCTATAAAATTTTATTATCATTTTCCGTTAATTTTAAATTAATTATATATTCTGGCTTACTCTTATAGAAGAACTCCAAAAGCTCTTTTTTGTCAACAATTTTATTTAATTTTTCGATTATTTCTTGGCATTTTAAGCAAAATCCTGCGCTTAATGCGACGATTAATAAAAACCACAATTTTTCGATATTGTCATTTGAAATATTGGCCGTTATCTCTTGCGCTATTTCAAATTGATTGGCTTTATTTAAGTCAAGCAGATAATATATAAGATTTCTGTTTGGTAAAATTTCAAATGAATTTTTAATAAATTTTATTATATATTTTTCGTCATATTCATTTATATTATTTTCTTTTATGAATTTTAAAATAGCATCATAAGAATCATTTATTTCGTTAAATTTTTTCACAATTTTTTCTAAAAATTTCAATTTTAAATTTTTTTCTTTGATGTTTTCTAATGATAATATTTCTATATCGAAAAGGTATTTATCAGCGAAATTTTTAGACAAATTATATTTAAATTTTCTAGGATTAAATATAAATTTTATGTTATTTTTGCGAGCTATAGTTGCGACCTTGATTAATTCATTTTGAACGATCGGCAAATATTTTGCGTGTTTGGAAATTAATTTTTGCCCCAAAGAAATTGCGCGGACTATGTCATTTTTTTCTAAAAAATCATTTAATTTTAACTTCAATATTCTGGTGTCGAGAATTTTGAAGCCGGTTAGATCTAAATCTTTGCATGAGCAACAGTCTCTTTGCAGCATTAATGCTTTTTTAATTATTTCCAATTCTTCCGATATATAAAATTTATTTATATTTTGCATAAAATCTTTATCATTCTGTAATATTAACTCTGCGATATTTTGAACAGACTCTACTAAGTTGTTTTCTTTAGAGAAAAATTTACTGATTAGTGACAGAAAATATTTCAAGATATATAAGATTAAAAAGATAAAAATTAAGAATGCAAAAGTCGCATAAAGACCGACTGAAATTCTATGATTCATAACGGTCAACTCTATGATTCCCAGCTCTTTGAAGTAACTATGCAGCAAAATAAATCCAGTTATAAAAACTGCAAAAAGAATAGTTTTTTTCAAAAAATTCATTGAGACTTCTTTATAAAAATATGTAAAATCTATTGTATATAAAAACTCATTCGCAATCAACTGAGCCAATAAAAATTATTTAAATGTTTATGAGTTTTAATTTAAAATTTTCTGGAATTTTATTCCGAAACCATGTCATTTGTCTTTTTGCATAGTGCCTAGATTTTTGAGAAGCAATACATATCATTTCTTCAAAACTGCATTTATTATTTAAAAATAGAACTATTTCTTTAGCTCCTATTGCTCCAAATATTGGTAAATTTTTAATAAAATCATATGAATTATTTTCGCATTTTTGCAACAATTGCCGGACCTCTTCTATTGCTCCGTTTTTCAGCATATTTTCAAATCTCAAGTTAATTCTTTTGTATAATTCGCATCTAGGGATATCTAATAAATGAAATTCAAAATCGATATTTTTTATAAAATTTCTCTTGTTTTTTAAATAAAATTCTAATATCGACGAGCCTGTTTCTTGCAAAATTTCATAAGCACGTAACATCTGTCTGTGCTTATCTCTTGTTATAATTTTTTCTAATCTTTGATCGTTTTTATAAACAATTTTACACAAATTTTCATAATTTTCATTAGCCAATATTTCTGTCATTTCTCTAGTTGATTTGCTGATTTTTGGCAGATCATTGATGCCGTTTATGAGTGTGTTGATATAGAATCCGGTTCCGCCGACAAGGATAGGTTTTTTCCCTATTTCCAATGCTTTCTCGATCTCTTCTGCAGCTAATTTTGCCCAATCTGTTGCGTTAGTTTTTTTCATCGCATTCATATATCCGAACAATTTATGTGGCACAGATTTCATGTCTTGTTCAGAGGGAAACGCAGTCAATATTTTTAAGTCGTTGTAAATTTGAATACTGTCAAAATTTATTATAATTCCATCTAAAATTTGCGATAAATTTATTGCGTATTTTGTCTTTCCAGATGCGGTTGGACCTGCGACGACTATTGCTTTTCTCATTCTATACCTTCAATTTTTCGAGATTTTTATTATCCTCGACAATTTTCTTTATTTTTTTATTAGAAATATGCGTATAAATCTGAGTCGTAGAAATATCTTGGTGCCCAAGCAATTTTTGGATGCTGATGAGGTCAGCACCGTGAGAAAGCAGGTGGGTCGCGAACGCGTGCCTGATGACATGAGGGGAAATTTTCTGAGGCGGAATGCCAACTTCGAGCGCTATTTTTTTTAATAATTTAGCAAAATTTTGCCTCGTTATATGTCCACTTTTTGACGAAGATGGAAACAAAAAAGAGGCGTTTTTTTCTATCGAATTCATATAATCATTCAAGGTTTTTATCGCCAAATCGTTCAGAGGAATGAGCCTTTCTCGGTCAGCTTTTCCGTTGATCAATAGCATATATCTGTCGATTTCTTTGTCATAAATTAGGCTATTTTTTTTGAGCGAAACAAGTTCAGAAACGCGAAGGCCAGCACCGTATAATATATGCAACATTGCCTTTAATTTTAATAAATTTTTATTTTGTTTTGTGTTGAAATATGTTAGTAAAGATTCAATTTCGTTTTCCGACAAAACCTTGGGAAGCGGTTTGTTTTTGCTCTTTAGTTTCAAGTTTAATGTCGGATCAACTTCTATAATTTTCTCGTCATATATGAAAGAAAAAAATTGTCGAATTGCAGATAATTTTCGCATAATTGACGATTGTTTTAGGTTGGATTTTATTAAAATTTCTATATATTTTTCTATATCCGATGCGGTTGATTTTGTTGAATACCCAAGTTCAAAAAACCTAAAAATATCGCTTTTATAAGCAGCGATAGAATTCAAAGAAAGATTCCTGTCTGCTGCCAACATTTCTTCAAATTTTTCTAATAAATTTTCTAATTGCATCGTTAATATTTTATACATTTTTTATAATAAATTTTATGTAAATTTACCATTTTTAATTTTATATTTGCAACAAAAAATAAAGAGTTAGCAAAAAATAAGTATTGCACGTTGAAAAAAAGTGTGTTATAATAAAAATAGGGAGTTGTTGACTTGTGGGATTGTGAATTTTAATAGTTTTAAGGCGCTGTCTACTTCGCTTCCTGGGAGATATGCTGCTGCGTTGTTTGAAGAGGGAAAGAGGACCGATTGTTTGAAGGACATTATTATGAATTTTGAAAGTATGGACAAATTTTTTGCGAAGAATGTGGCGATTCAAAAGCTTTTGACAAGCGCATCGATTAGCGCAAAATCGTTGATTGACTGCTGGAATGTTGTTGGCGCTCATCTCGGTTTTCGCGCAATTTTTGTTAATTTTATGATAATTGTTGTCAAAAATAAGCGTTATGACATTATTAATATGATTCGGCACATATTTGATGTTGCTTTTTCGGCGCACATGAACAAACGATGGGTCGTTGTGACAACGGCCGTTGCTTTGTCGACTGAGCAAAAAAAGAGATTGTTAAATGTTCTTGGCGCGTTTTTTAGCGAGAAAGTCAGCGTGTCGTACAAAATTGATCAGGATATTTTAGGCGGAATTAAGATCAATTCGGATGATATTATTGCTGATGCCTCGGTTGTTTCTCGAATAAGGCAGGTGGCTGAGTTCATGTCGAGCTCAGGCGTTAAGGTGGCGTATCATGAAGATTAAAGCTACTGAAATATCGAAAATTTTGCAGGAAAAAATTTCTGAATTTTCCGCCAATGTTGATGTTTCTGAAGTCGGATATATATTGTCTGTTGGCGATGGCATAGCAAGAGTATTTGGCTTAGAAAATGTTCGCGCTGGCGAGTGGGTCGAGATAATTTCCTCGAAAACGTGCGAGCATGTGATGGCGATTGCGACTAATCTTGAGGCTGATAATGTTGGCGTTATTATTGTTGGGGATGACTCGAATATCAAGGAGCACGATGTTGTCAAGAGGACGCGAAACATTGTGAATGTTGAGGTTGGCATGGGTTTGCTGGGCAGGGTTGTCGATGCTTTGGGACGGCCAATTGATAATAACGACCCTATATCTTGCACGACAAAATATAATATGGAGCGGCCGGCTCCGGGAATTATCGCTCGCCAGTCGATTTGTGAGCCACTTTTGACTGGCGTGCGGATTGTTGACGCATTGTTTCCGATTGGGCGTGGACAGCGCGAGTTGATTATAGGTGACAGACAAACTGGCAAAACGGCGATTGCGATTGATGCGATCATTAACCAGAAGCAATATAACGATTCGTTGCCGCCTGACAAAAATATATATTGTGTTTATGTCGCGATTGGGCAAAAGAGATCGTCGGTCGCGAGGATCGTGAAAACGCTGGAAGAACAAGGCGCCCTGGCTTACACGATAGTTGTCGCCGCGACGGCTTCTGATCCGGCTTCGATGCAATATATTGCCCCGTATACTGCTTGCGCTATGGGGGAGTATTTTCGTGATAATGGCATGCATGCGTTGATTGTTTATGACGATTTGTCGAAGCATGCCGTCGCTTATCGCCAAATTTCGTTGTTGTTAAGGCGTCCGCCTGGTCGTGAGGCGTTTCCAGGTGACATATTCTATCTTCATTCGCGGCTTCTGGAGCGTGCGGCAAAGATGTCTGAAGCCTTTGGAGGCGGTTCTTTGACGGCATTGCCTATTGTTGAGACGCAGGCTGGTGATGTTGCGGCGTATGTTCCGACAAACATCATTTCGATAACAGACGGCCAGTTGATTTTGGAGTCAGATTTGTTTTATAAGGGGATTCGCCCTGCGATAAACATAGGCCTTTCCGTCAGTCGCGTTGGCTCTGCGGCGCAGACAAAGGCCATGAAATCTGTTGCCGGTAATATCAAAATCGAGATGGCGCAATACAATGAGCTTTCATCGTTTGCGCAGTTTAGCAGCGATTTGGATAGCTCGACAAGAAAATTGCTTGATAATGGTGAGAAAGTCATTGAGATATTGAAGCAAGCGCAGTATAAAACATTGACAAGCTCCGAACATGTTGTTGTTTTATACGCTGTCACAAACGGGCATTTGCAGGATATTGATAAAAAGAATGTTAAAGATTTTGAAGTGGCCCTGTTAAAAAGCGCCGCGGCAGAGACGGATCTTTTGAAGCGATTGGAAAAAGAAAATGCATTAACTTCTGAGTTACAAACTGATTTGGATGAATTTATCCTAAATTTTAAACACAGATGGATGGCTATTAATTCTGGCGTGGGAGGTGTTTGATGGAAAATTTGAAAGCAATAAAAGCCAGAATCAAAACAGTCAATAGCATAATAAAGGCGACAAATGCTATGAAAATGGTTTCAGCTGTGAAGTTGGCGAGGTTAAATAATAAAAACAAATTTTCATCAAATTGTTCTGAAATTTTAGCAAATATTTTGAAAAAGGTTATAAACGAAGCCATTTATTCACAAAAATTTGATTCAAATTCTTGGTTTATGAGGAAAGATGGGAAGGAGTTGATTTTGCTTTTCTCAACTGATCAAGGTTTTTGCGGATCTTTTAATCAAAATATATTCAATCTTTTCAAGAGCGTTTTGGCCCAAAATCCGGAGGCCTATATAGAAGTGATCGGCAAAAGGGCGGCATTCATAAAGAAAGATATTGAGCTTGAAGACAAGTTTGAAATTAAGAAATGTGCGAGCGGCATTTCAGATTTAATTTTAGATTATGTTATTAATAAAGGTGTTTACAAGGTTTTTGTCGTTTGCTCTGAATTTAAAAATGTTTTGCAACAGACTCCAAAATGTTTTCAAATTTTTCCACTGCGAGAGCTTCAAGAATCTAATGGCAAGGTTAATTATATAAAAATTGAAGGGAAAATTGATAAAATTTTAGATGAAATTTTTTATAAATATTTAAAGAAATTTTTCACTGGAAGGTTAACAGAGCATTTGTTTTCGGAGCTTTCCGCGCGAGTTATAGCTATGGATAGTTCTGTCAAAAATGCAAAGACTATGCTGGAAGATCTGGGCATTTTGCTGAACAGAACCAGGCAAGCGAGAATCACGCAGGAGTTGACTGAGATAGTTTCGAGTGTTGAGTTTGTTCAATAAGGTTAGGAGTTGTTATGCAAAAGAAAGTTAAAAATGAGGCAAACCAAGGGCTAGGCATAGTGACTCAGATTATTGGGGCGGTTGTTGATGTTCATTTTGACGATGAGTTGCCGGCGATATTCACGGCGTTGAAATTGAAAATGTCTGATGATGAATTTGTGACGTTGGAGGTCGTTCAACATGTTGGTGAACGGATAGTTCGCACGATTGCACTTTCATCAACTGATGGGGTCTCACGTGGCATGGCCGTCATAAACACTGGGACTCCGATTATGGTTCCTGTTGGGCGCGCAACGTTGGGCCGCGTTTTGAATGTGACAGGCCTGCCGATTGACAATGGAGGAGATGTGAAGGCCGAGGCGTTTTTGCCGATTCACAGGGAGGCGCCGTCGTTTGCGCGGCAGGAGACGAAAACTGATATGTTGGTGACCGGGATCAAGGTCATCGATTTGCTCACTCCTTATATGAAGGGCGGCAAAATCGGTCTCTTTGGTGGCGCTGGCGTTGGGAAAACTGTCTTGATCATGGAACTGATCAACAACATTGCGAAAAAACATGGCGGTTTTTCGGTTTTTGCCGGCGTCGGTGAGCGAACGAGGGAGGGGACTGATCTTTTTGCGGAAATGATATCTTCTGGCGTGAACAAAATGCCTGGCGACGAGGGCTCTAAGGCGACTTTGGTTTATGGCCAGATGAATGAGCCTCCTGGGGCACGCGCCCGCATAGCGCAGACTGGATTGACAATGGCTGAATATTTCAGGGATGTCGAGGGCAAAGACGTTTTATTTTTCGTCGACAATATATTTAGGTTCACGCAGGCTGGTTCCGAGATTTCTACGTTGCTTGGGAGGATCCCGTCTGCGGTTGGATATCAGCCGACTTTGGCGACTGAGATGGGCGAGTTGCAAGAGCGCATAACGTCGACTCTGAACGGCTCGATCACTAGCATTCAGGCGATTTATGTTCCGGCGGACGACATAACTGACCCTTCGGTTGTGACCTCGTTTATTCACATCGATGCGACGACTGTTTTGAGTCGCCAGGTCGCCTCTTTTGGGATTTTCCCCGCTGTTGATCCGCTGGAATCGACGTCGCGCATGATCGATCCGATGATTATTGGCGATGAGCATTACAATGTCGCGCGCGATGTTCAATATATTTTGCAGACGTTCAAGTCGCTGCAGGACATTATTGCGATAATTGGGATGGACGAGCTTTCTGCCGAGGAAAAATTAATAGTCAACCGGGCGCGTAAAATTCGCCAATTCCTTTCTCAGCCGTTCCAATCTGCCGAAAATTATACTGGGCGAAAGGGCGTTTTTGTCGAGTTAAAAGACACGATTGCTGGCTTCAAAGCCATTGTGAACGGGGAAGTTGATCATATTCCGGAGATTATGTTTTCGTTCAAAGGGAGCATTGAAGACGTTGTGCGCGCACACGAAACTTCTTTGGCCAATAACAATTAAATATTTGTTGACTTTATATGCGAATGTGGGTTAACATATAATTATATGGTGGTTTTAGTTGTTTTTTATCTATGACGAAGAGGGTTAACGCGAAATATAAGATTGACAGAAGACTAGGAATTAATCTTTGGGGCAGGGCGAAGAGTCCGTTTAATGTTCGTAATTATGCGCCTGGAGAGCATGGAAAGGAACGTGGGAAGCCTTCTGACTATTGTGTGCAGTTGCGAGCGAAGCAGAAACTGAAGGGGTATTATGGGAACATTGGAGAGCGTCAGTTTCGTAATATTTATCAAGAGGCTGTGAGAACTCGTGGCGATACTTCTGAGAACTTGATTGGGTTGTTGGAGCGCAGGTTGGATGCTGTTGTTTACAGGATGAAATTTGCGATAACTGTTTTCGCTGCGCGCCAAATGATTAATCATGGGCATATCGCTGTTAATGGCAAACGCGTGAACATGGCGTCGTATAAAGTGAATGAAGGTGATGAGATTTCTATTGTTGACCGCATGACGGATAACGTGAACACGGTTTCTGCTATTTCCTCTTCTGAGCGAGATATCCCGGCATATTTCGACATGGAGGGAAAGGGGCTGAAAGGTAAATTTGTTCGTGTTCCGAAACTTGCTGATGTTCCGTATCCGGTTAGTATGGAACCAAATTTGGTTATCGAATTCTATTCTAGGTAGTTTTTTGTTTCTGTTAAAGACCTGCCATCAGTTTTTGGCATTCGTTTTGTTTTTTGCAGTTCATGCGATTGCACACGATGTTGAAGAGTTGAAGAGGCAGGTTGAATCGTATATAAACAATGTTTGCTGCATCGCTTCTGATTTTATTCAGTTGTTTGGCGATGGGAAGTGTTATTCTGGAAAATTTTATCTTTTAAGAAAAAAAGGTGACACGAAAGTAAAAATAGATTACGTGGAGGGAATAAAGCAGAAAATTTTCATAAATAACGGAACGATCACTATTTTGCAAAATGGGAGGATGTATAACAGTTCGATTGAGAAGATGCCGATTTATTCCGTTTTGAGTGGTCGCTTGAATTTGAAGAATGAAACCGTGGAAATTATCGAAAATTCTGACAATCTGTTGCGCATAAAAATCAAAAATTTCAGAGGTTTCGCGTTGACTTTGGTTTTCTCAAAGTATGAAAAAACTAAGAATATCCAAACTCTTGAGGCCTGGATAGTGGATGATGGAAATGTTGAGACGTTGTTTAGCTTGAATTCTGAAAATCGAACGATTAATGACGAAAAGTCTATCCCAAAAGGCACATTTTCAAATGAAAAAGCGCGTTAAACTGCAGATCCTTCTTTAAAAAAACTGCCGATTCTTGTAAAATAGTGAATAGATTTTTATAATGTTTGGTCGAGTTTATGTTACAAACCATCTGGGCTGTTATCGTTTCATGCGGAATTATCGCCGTGCTGTTCGCGATAGCAAAAATTAATTCTGTTTTCAAGTGTCCGAGCGGCAACGAACTGATGAAAGAGGTCGCGTTGGCGATTCAAGTCGGCGCCAAAGCCTATTTGAACCGACAATATTCGACGATTGCGATCGTTGGCGCGCTTGTCACTGCAGCGCTTTGGATTTTCCTGTCAAATTTCGTCGCGATCGGCTTCATCATCGGTGCGTCGTTATCAGGCATTGCGGGCTATATCGGAATGAACATTTCGGTGCGCGCAAACGTCCGAACTGCAGAGGCCGCGCGGATTTCTATCCAAAAAGCCCTCTCTGTCGCATTCGACTCCGGAGCTATAACAGGGATGTTAGTCGTTGGGGCCGGACTTTTGGGCGTTGCAGGCTACTATTTCGTGTTGACGTCGCTCTCTCTTGAAACAAGACTTGTCACTGAATCGTTGGTTGCCCTGAGTTTCGGAGCATCTTTGATCTCGATTTTCGCAAGATTAGGAGGGGGAATCTTTACGAAAGGAGCCGATGTCGGAGCCGATTTGGTTGGCAAAATCGAGTCGAACATTCCGGAGGATGATCCAAGAAATCCAGCCGTTATCGCGGACAATGTTGGAGACAACGTCGGAGACTGCGCTGGCATGGCCGCCGATTTGTTCGAGACATATGCCGTGACAATCGTTGCCTCAATGGTTTTGGCCAGCATCCACTTTGCGGATGAATTCAAAGAAACCATGATGCTCTACCCGTTGGCGATCAGCTCCGTCTGCATCATCGGCTCCATTTTGGGAACGTTCTTCGTCAAACTGGGCTCATCGAACAACATCATGCGCGCGCTGTATAACGGGCTCATCGCAGCCGGCATATTCTCCGCGATATTGATCTTTGGCATAACAAACTTCATGTTCGATAGCTTGACACAAGAAATCGCATTCGCAGGCGGCACGTTCTCGCCAAAAGACCTCTTGATCTGCTCACTCGTTGGAATTTGCGTCACAGGTCTCCTGGTCGTCATCACAGAATACTATACCTCCGTCTCGTATCGCCCAGTCAGAAGCGTCGCAAAAGCCTCGGAAACAGGTCATGCAACAAACATAATCCAAGGCTTAGCCGTTTCGATGGAATCGACCGCTCTTCCTGTTATCGTCATATGCGGCGGCATCATATTCTCATACGTCTTTGCCGGCATATTCGGAATCGCAATCGCCGCGACGACAATGCTTGCGTTTGCTGGTATAATAGTCGCTCTCGACGCTTATGGCCCTGTGACGGATAACGCAGGCGGAATCGCTGAAATGTCTGATTTGCCAAGCGAAGTTCGTGTAATCACAGATGCGCTAGACGCCGTCGGGAACACAACAAAAGCAGTCACCAAAGGCTATGCTATCGGATCCGCAGGGCTCGCAGCGTTGGTGTTATTCGCGACATATGTTGAGGACTTGGAACATTACTTTCCAAACATAAATGTTGAATTCAACTTGCAAAACCCATACGTTCTGATCGGTTTGTTAATAGGCGCTATGTTGCCATATTTATTTGGCTCGTTCGGCATGAAAGCAGTCGGAAGGGCAGGTGGCCGAATTGTCCTCGAGGTGCGTCGTCAGTTCCAAGAGATAAAGGGAATCATGACAGGCGAAACCAAACCGGATTACAAAACTGCAGTCGATATCCTAACCAAATCAGCGATTCGAGAGATGATCGCACCGTCCATTCTTCCTCTTCTTGCTCCAGTTCTCGTCTACGCAATCATAAATTCGATCGCTGGCCAATCCTCAGCCTTCTCTGCACTCGGCGCAACGCTTATCGGAACAATAGTTTCAGGGTTATTCGTTGCTATTTCGATGACATCCGGCGGCGGCGCATGGGACAACGCGAAGAAATACATTGAAGACGGGCACTTCGGCGGCAAAGGCTCTGACGCCCACAAAGCAGCGGTCACAGGAGACACGGTTGGCGATCCATATAAAGACACCTCCGGTCCATCCATTAATCCTATGATCAAAATAATTAACATAGTTGCCATCCTGCTTTTGGCCGTTTTGGCTTAATAGCTTCCTACTCCACGGGCGGGAGGATATCTCGCCCTTTTGCCCTCAACAAACATTTTCAACCTCAAAAAACCTCCGTATATTATTATGATACCAATAATTCGTTAACAAATCGTTAATTTATTTTTAAAATTACTAATCTACATTTGACATAATATATTGATATTTCCAGCTACCGATGATCTCGGCAGCTAGTTTTTTCAAGAGAAATTGTCATCTAATTCTGAAAATGTTGTGACGCTTGAAGCAATGAGTCGTAGAAAATGTCAAGGTAGGCAGGATTATCAAGATAATCGTTGATTAATTCATGAGCTTCATTTTCAAAGAGTGTTTTTCGTTCTTCATCATCACGAAATTCCAATGCCATGTCACGAAAATAATTAGCCAATGCATTTTCGAATTTTTCCTTACCCAAATATTCCTTGATTAAGTCACGAACTTTATTTTCCGAGAGCATTTTATATTCCTCTCTCGCTTTTGAATTACTTGTTTCCCATTTCAACTCCAACATACCTAGATGCGGTATCAGCATAGCCGACAGTAGTATCGCCTTCTTGTCGTCAGGATTATCTCTTAAATGAGCCAGAACAAAATCATTTGTCTTTTTTAACATATCATAGTCAAATTCGCCTGTGTCCCAAACTCTCCTAGTCAATTCCATAAAACAACTTTTTGCTCTCCAAAAATCATTATCATCAGCATCATGCTCATTCCAGAAAACGAAAGCATGTATTTCACTCGAAAGTAACGTTGCAACACTGTTTAACAGTTGATTAAGCACGTCTTTTTCACTAAATTTGATATAATTAATATTATAATTAGGAAAATCTAGCTGAAACAACCACCCACCTAATGTTATATTGTAAATATACCGCGCGTATAATTCATTGCTTTCTGAACAAAAAAGAGGGAAAGCATATCCAATTCCTTTACACGAGCATTTAATTAGCATCAATTCTCTTCCTAACAGGGCTTTTCCAAACAGTAATTCGCGCGCAGCAAGACCAATTATGCCGATATGACAGCCTTTTGATGCTGCTTTGTTGTAAAATTTCGCAGCGTTATCGCGCATATCAGTCTCAACGTTAGAAAGTTCATTTATAGCGACGCTTTGTTCCAGTCTCATTTTGTCGCACATCTTGTAGCGATTATCGTTCTGATCAAGCTCGCCTGAGTTAACGCGTTTAGATAGAGAGATATACTCTTTCTCGAACTCAGAATACTTTTTATTAACTGCATCAAATTGCAGCGTCAAAGAACACGGGACCCCAGACAGCCTATTCCTCCACAAAGCGATTTTAGTTGGCGCCTCTTCAATTAGACAGGGTGCTATAACCCCCCCCCGCAGGGACTGTTTCTTGCGTACAATTAGCTGTTACGTTTGCTATTAGCGTCATTAACAACGCTCCTATTACCTTCTTCTTCATCTTACAATACCTTCCGTAAAAACTGTTAACATAACTACAAAACTAATATTAAGCTAATATTTAGCGGTTGTCAATAGTTTATTTTGAAAATAGCTTAAGAATACTTAAAATTTTATGTAAATATGATGGCTGATTTTTTGCATTTTGAGAAGCAAAGTTTTGTTTATAGGCAATCATTTATATGTGAATTTTTACTTTTATGAAATCATTTATTATTTTCCAAGGTAAAGAAGGAGCAAAAACAATATTAATAAAATCAAGGTGCGCACATATTAAACTCAGTGTAGTTCAGGAGTCCTTGGAGGATGAAGCTGGCGGGCTAGTTTGTCTAGGTTTTGTTTGCTGCTACTGTGCTTAGTCTTTCGTCCCAAAACACGATATCTAATGTCCATGTTCTTTTTCTAGAAGAAGTTCAGCAGCTTGCCAGCGAAAGACTTCAC
>BNWD01000010.1 GCA_025998575.1 Alphaproteobacteria bacterium
ATATTATTATAACCGTATCTAAATTGCTAGCCCATATTTGAACAATATGTGCAACTATTATTTTTATAACGGCATCATTCAGAAATGCATACGTGTGTTCTTTTCGTTAAATTTTACAGAGAATTATATAACATTTTGCGTTTAAAACGTTAACAGTGTTAATTTTTTTATTTGTCAATAACTTAAATACTTGGGTTTCAATTAGCAAAACTCTCTATCGACTACCTCTCATCCTCTACTTCCTTTGTATGCGTGGATTTTTCTGCCGGCGATTTCTTGGAAGTATACCTGTTCCCATGACCTGCCGAACTGGTCTCGGCCTTTTCTGCAGTATCTTGATATATATGTTGACAGTGCCAAGCTGTCGGCGACGAGTGTTTTGATTCGGACTTGTGATGGCTTAAAATTCCCTATTCCCAGTGCTTTCGAGGCGCCTTCAGACAGGTCGATAGTCCTGTCCCAATAATGGAATGGCCCGCGATCGGTGATGACGACGACGATAGATTTGCCGGTAATCAGGCTAGTTACCATAACGACAGACGGAAGTGGAAGCGTTCTGTGAGCCGCTGTCATCGCTAATCTGTTAAATTTTTCGCCGTTTGCCATCGGTTTTCCGTGGCATTCCTTGCCGTAAAATGACGCGACTCCAACGGCATTATAATCATAAAACAACTGCGGGAAATGCCATCTGCCTCTGCAAGAATACGGCTTGCAGGAGCGGCAAACAGGCCCCACTTTCGTTTTTTGCACACATCCAACAAGAAAAAAAGCGACCAACAAAAACGCAATTGTCTTATGCAAAAATTTCATATAACCTTCCAGAATTATATTCCATTATCAATAATAACATGCCTGACGGGCCTTTATAGAGTCAGATTCTCAATTTTAGAATGCCAGGCGCAATTTTGTTTTCAGTTTAATCACTGATGAAAAACAATAGCTTTCGCAGTTGCTCGTTCTTCAGGAGTTATTGGAGCTAGAGCAGTGTTTTCAAGATAATTATTTAGCGAATCCCAAGTTATATTCATTATTTGCGGCATATACGGCAGCAGAGGGGAAGTAGAATTGTCAAAACTTTGGTAAATTCTTGAAGCTATTTCAAAAGCGGAAAGATTTGGCAAGTTAGGAAAGTGCTCTCTAACATCAATAGTTCCATTCAGAATAAGCAATGCAGTTAAGGAAGCAAGAGATTTGAGATTTTTAACAGTAAATAAATCGCCTCTAGCGAAACCGTTAATATATGCTTCTCTATTTACAGCAGAGTTATATGAGGCCAAAATTTTAATGATTCCCCATAGATTAGGGTTATTAACAGGCTTCACGTTGAGCAGAGACACCAATTTATTGCCAAATTCCCACTTTATCGAAACTGCCAGTTTGCCATGTTTAAATAATGCTTTTTTACAGAAAAAACTGTTCCAGCACTTGTTTTCGTAAGCTGTAGTTAAAGTCCTCAGCTCGTCTCCATATATGTCACAAAATGCAGGATCATCAAAAAAAGCCAAATAACAGCGTAGAGCATTACTAGCAAATGATATTACTTCTGAAAAATATAAAGTAGGCGAATTCGCAATAACTTCATGAGTTAATGGCAATCTAAAGACAGTATTAATACCTCTTGGCACATCAAAAAGAAAACTAGGAAGCAAGCTCAAATTCTTTTTTAAATATACCTCAGGTGAAAATTCAGGCGAGACATCTAGTAATAATTCACGAACTTCACGTTTGTCTTTGCACAATGCTTTGTAGAAACTTGCGTTCATGCGTTTACAATAATCGTCATCTTTCCGAAAACGACTCCTCACAGAAGAAGCAAACCCAAAATATGTGTCTAAACATCCTTTATTTGCCGCACGATTAAGATGTTGCAAGCATATACCTGTAAGGCAAGGATAGTATATCTTTCCTGGTTCCCGCAAAGGAATTAGCGCACGGCTAAGTTTATCGATATTTCGCTGTAAATCTTCGTCAGACATATTAGCAAATGGCCCCCCCGCAGGGACGGTTTCGTCTGTACAGTGGGCTGTTACGTTCGTTATTAACGTCATTAACAACACTCCTATTACCTTCTTCTTCATCTTACAATACCTTTCTTAAAAATAGTTAACCTACAAAACAAATATTAAATCAATATATCACCGCTGTCAACAGTTTATTTTTAAATAATTTGAGAATACTTAAGATTTTAGATAAATATGATGGCTGATTTTTTGCATTTTGAGAAGCAAAGTTTTGTTTATAAGCGCACATTTATAGTCTAAATAGAATTCTGCAGAAAACCATTTATATGTGAATTTTTACTTTTATGAAATCATTTATTATTTTCCAAGGTAAAGAAGGCGTAAAAACAATTAATACTAGCTTACATATTAAACTCAGTGTAGTTCAGGAGTCCTTGGAGGATGAAGCTGGCGGCTAGTTTGTCTAGGTTTTGTTTTCTTTTTGTTAGGTTCATTTCTAGTTCTAGCAAGGTTTTGTTTGCGGCTACTGTGCTTAGTCTTTCGTCCCAAAACACGATATTTATGTCCATGTTCTTTTTCTCGAAGAAGTTCAGCAGCTTACCAGCGAAAGACTTCACTTTATCATACTGCAAACCTCCTTCTCCGCCGTTTAGAGGTTTCGGGGCGCCAATGACTATCAGCCCTACTGAATTTTCGTTAGCTATCCTCAGCACTTCTGAAAAAGCCTTGCTTGTTTCCACGACTTCGAGAGGAGAGGAAATAATCCAGTTGATGTCGGAAATGGCGAGGCCTATTCTCTTGTTGCCATAATCGATGGCAAGAGCTCTGCTGATTCTCTTGTATTTAGCACATCTGAGATCTGTTATATCAGTAATTAACATGAGTATTCTCCATAAGCATCAATCCAAATGAGACGAGCATTGATGATTCTCTTGTATTGAGCGCATCTGAGCTCCTTTATATTAGAAATCAACATGGATATCTTCCATGTATGCAACTATTGAGCGCAGCTTTGAAAACACATTGCTCGTTTCCACAACGGTACAATAGAATTCTGTATATCAGTGCTTAACAATTGCTAAACATTAACAGCTGCGTTGGACATTTGTTGATTGCTTTCTTTCATTCTTTTTTCATTTTCAGCTTCTTCTTTCCATAGCCTATAGACTCTACCAGTTCCTGCAGGCATCAAACGGCCTACAATCACGTTTTCCTTCAGTCCAGCGAGGTAATCTACTTTACCGCAAATGGCAGCCTCAGTCAGGACCCTAGTCGTTTCCTGGAACGAGGCAGCAGAAATAAACGATTCGGTCAGAAGCGAGGCTTTCGTTATTCCCTGCAATATAGGAATGGCGACAATCGGCCGCTTACCTTCGCGCAGTAACGCTGAATTCACATCAAAAAGCACTTTCTTGTCTATTTCCTCGCCCGTAATAAACGTCGAATCACCAGGATTTTTTATCTCCTTTTTCCGTAGCATTTGCTTGACTATTATCTCAATATGCTTGTCATTGATCGGAACGCCCTGCAACCTATAAACCTGCTGAATCTCGTTGATCAAAAGAACAGCCATAGCCTCGATTCCCAAAACACGCAAAACATCCTGCAAAACCAAATTCCCATCAACTAACACATCCCCTCTTTTGACGACGTCTCCTTCATGAACAACAACTGATTTCCCACGAGGAATCAGATACTCAATTGGTGGTAAATTTGAATCTTTGGCATGCTCAATAGAGATACGTCGCTTGTTTTTATAATCCTTTCCAAAAATCACAGTTCCATCTATTTCAGAGATAATCGCCATATCCTTTGGTAATCTCGCCTCGAACAATTCAGATATGCGAGGCAGACCTCCGGTGATGTCTCGAGTTTTTATTTCGCCTTTTGGAATTCTTGCAATTATATCTCCTGCCTGAATCTGATCTCCATTATTGATATCAATAACAGCATTAATAGAAAGCGAATATCGAGCTTCACTATTAGAAGTCAAAACCGGATTCCCTTTGGCATCCCTAATAACAATCATCGGCCTGAAATTAGCAGTCGATGCAGATTGCTTCCAGTCTACAACAACCTTGCTTGATAGACCTGTAGTCTCATCAACAATCTCTCTTAAAGACTGACCATCAACCAAATCGACAAAATGTGCATAACCAGGAACCTCGCAAACAACAGGAACAGTGTATGGATCCCACTCAGCCAAAATAGCCCCTGCTTTGACGTGATCTCCTGGCATAACCTTCAAAACAGAGCCATATGGAACCTTATATGACAAACGTTCACGCCCATTTGAATCAATAATTGAGATCTCAGATTTTCTTGCAAGAACAATATTCTTTTTCGAAGAGTTGACGTGAGCTTCCATATTTTTGAACGCAATCATGCCGTCCATAGACGTCTCAATAGAGGACTGTTCAACGTTTTTCTGAGCGGCACCTCCGATATGGAACGTCCTCATAGTCAGCTGAGTTCCAGGTTCACCAATAGATTGCGCCGCAATAACTCCAACAGCTTCACCAACGCAAACGACGGTTCCGCGGGCCAAGTCCCTGCCATAACATTTTGCACAAATTCCATACATGTTATCGCACGTCACAGGCGATCTTACCAAAACTTCATCAATTCCGGCGGCGATTATCTCGTCCGTTTTGAGCTCGTCAATAAAACCGTTTCGAGGCAGAATCAATGCACCTGTATTTGGATTAATAATGTCCTGCGCTGTAAACCTACCAAGCAGTCGTTCTTTCAACGAAACAACAACATTAGATCCATCAAACATAGGCCGGAACAGAAGGCCTTTTGATGTGCGACAATCTTCTTCTGTGACAACGCAATCTGCGGCAACATCAACAAGTCTCCTTGTTAGATATCCAGAGTTAGCAGTTTTCAATGCTGTATCCGTCAAACCTTTTCTGCTTCCATGAGTAGAGATAAAATATTCCAAAATATTCAAACCTTCTTTGAAGTTGCTTATAATTGGAGTTTCAATAATTTCGCCTGAAGGCTTTGCCATCAAACCTCTCATGCCTCCGACCTGCTTGAGCTGCGCCAACGAACCCCTAGCCTTTGAATCGAACATAACAAAGACTGAATTCGGTTGCTTTCCTTTTTCCGTTTTCGAAACGGCTTTCATCAAAACATTAGCAACCATGTCTCCGCACTTATCCCAAGCGTCAACGACCTTGTTATATTTCTCACCCTGAGTTATAAACCCGTCCAGATATTGTTGTTCAAATTCAGCGACAATATTTTCAGTCTCTTTGATCAATTGCTTTTTTTCCTCAGGAACGACAAGATCGTCTTTTCCATATGAAATGCCAGATAGCGTCATATATTTGAACCCTAGAGCCATAATATGGTCTACGAAGATAGCTGTTTCCTTTTGCCCGCAACAAAAATGAATCTTGTCAATCAAAAGACTAATCTCAGAAGACGTCATGACTTTATTGACTATATCAAATGGTATATCATGATGTTTAGGCAATTTCTGCCCCAAAATAACGCGTCCAGGGGTAGTCTGAACCATTTTTTGCGTGATTGTTCCATCAGCATTATAATATGGCATCAAAGTCTTGATTTTCGTGTGATAAGTGACTACATTATCTTCAAGCGCATACATAATTTCGCTTGGCCCCGACATATAAACTAACTGATCATCAACCGGCTCGATTTTCATAGTCAAATAATAAACGCCCAAAACGATATCCTTTGACGGAACAACGATAGGCTTTCCATTAGATGGACTTAAGATATTGTTGGTTGACAGCATTAAGATTCGAGCTTCCAACTGCGCTTCCAAGGACAGTGGCACGTGAACAGCCATTTGGTCACCGTCGAAGTCTGCGTTAAATGCGGTGCAAACTAGCGGGTGCAGCTGAATCGCTTTTCCTTCAATCAAAACAGGTTCAAATGCTTGAATGCTGAGCCTATGCAGTGTAGGGGCGCGATTCAAAAGAACAGGATGCTCTCTTATAACCTCTTCCAAAATATCCCAAATTTCCGGTCTATCTTTTTCGACCATTTTTTTCGCGGACTTTATAGTGCTTGCCAAACCATATTTTTCCAATTTAGCATAGACAAACGGCCTGAATAGCTCCATAGCCATTTGTTTCGGCAGACCGCATTGATGCAATTTAAGTTCCGGACCGACAATAATAACTGATCTCCCTGAATAATCAACACGTTTCCCCAGAAGATTCTGCCTAAAGCGCCCCTGCTTACCCTTTAGCATATCAGCAAGAGATTTCAAAGGTCTCTTGTTAGCGCCAACAATAGCCTTGGCACCTCTTCTCTTATTATCAAATAACGCATCAACTGCTTCTTGCAGCATACGTTTTTCGTTTCGAATAATAATGTCAGGGGCGTGCAGCTCCATCAGTCTTTTCAAGCGATTGTTTCTGTTTATGACACGCCGATAGAGGTCGTTCAAATCGCTTGTCGCAAACCTTCCGCCTTCAAGAGCAACCAAAGGCCTAAGTTCCGGAGGTATCACTGGCAAAACCGTCAAAACCAGATAGGAAGGTTTTGCGCCTGTTTCCAAGAATGCCTTCAGTATTTTTAAGCGTTTGACTATTTTTTTCTTTCTAAGATCGACAACACCAAGCTCCAATTCAGCTTTTAGTTTATCGATTTCTTCTCGAAGATTGACTGCATCTAACATGTCTCTGATGGCTTCTGCGCCGATGCTAACTGAGAATGACCCTTCTCCATATTTATCCAACGCCATTTGGTATTCATCTTCAGAGATAGTGTCCATATATTGAAAATGGCTAAATCCAGGTTCAATAACAACGTATTTCTCAAAATATAAAATCCTCTCTAGTTCCTTTATTCCTCGATCCAAAATCATTGAAATTCTGCTTGGAACTGCTTTCATAAACCAAACGTGAACAACTGGACAAGCAAGCTCTATGTGCCCCATTCGCTCTCTTCTGACCCTGCTCACAGTCACTTCAACACCGCATTTCTCGCAAATTATGCCTTTGTATTTCATGCGTTTGTATCTGCCGCAATTGCACTCGTAATCCCGAACAGGACCGAATATACGTGCGCAAAAAAGCCCATCTTTCTCAGGCTTAAACGTCCGATAATTAATCGTCTCAGGCTTTTTCACCTCGCCAAACGACCAAGACCTAATCTCCTCAGGACTCGCAATCGAAATCCTTATGGCATTGAAAAGCTCTGTTGCATTAACGTTATCTCTCACTGTATAATTCTTCTTCACGTTCACCACCTCTTTCTTTTAGCCAACAAATTCCAATTTTTACAAATATTTGACGTTAAACCTGCATTACGTTTTTAAAGTTCATCAACGAAAAACACCAAAACTCTCGCATTTAATTTTGATAACTAGCATTATATCTCCAGAAATTCTTAACTGAGCTTCTCATATTCTACACTTTTTTATACTTTTGTATACCAAAAATCTCTCCAGAACAATCACTTTGACGCATATTTTTTGAATTTTCTATTAAATTCAGCGTTATTATAATTCACTTCCTTGGCATTTTCCATGCACCCTTAAAAACATCTTAAATAAGTGACTTCCGATATTCTCTAACGTAGTTACGGTTCTGCGACATTAAACGCGTTGCGGATTGAAAGGCTTATTTCAATGGAATTTTTGAGTCTTTCTCTTCACTGGGCCTTCTTAAAATTGTTGGTAAAAAGCAATTAGCATATCTGAAGATAAGTGAGCTACTTGTTGCATTGCGCGCATTACAGACTCTTATTTCAATTGTTCTTCTCGAACAACGAGTTGACGAGAATTGGAATATTATAAATAGCCTTGCGAATGGCGATGAACAGTGTTTAGCGCTTATGAATGTGTTTGTATGCTATGGCAACGCTTGGTGGAATGATAAAGACACAGGATGCAGTATAAACTAATTACTCCACAGTCTGAAAAATCTGTAAATTTTCGTGTGGACGATGCAAGTAGTAAGGAATTAATGGATTAATATGACAATTATTATCTGAAATTCCAAAATGAATTAGTAGCAGATCATAAATTTGGAATTGATCTTTTCAATTTGTTAAAAGATGTCAAGTTTTGTTATATGGTCTTGTAACTATGGTGTTTTTCGAATTTATGACAAAAATGCTAACGATTTCTGAAGCTCCTGAGAGATTACAATATTTTTCCAATTCTTTTGGAGACTCAACTGTCGAAAAACATGCTCATCCGCTTATGTTCATTACTGCTTTTGTTGCATATCTTATTGCAACTTGCAAACTTGATTTACGTAAATGCTTTAGTAACAAAACTATAACTTTACCTGCTATTAAGTCAGCAAATAGATTGAGCATAACTGTGGTAATTTGCGACTCACAATTAGATAAATTCGACAAGACATTACTTCATGAATTAACCAAAGAAGAGGAAAATAAGATAATTGCGAAAATATATTAAATTCTCATTGTTTTACAAAAACCTGTTTTCAAAACTGGCTTTTTGTACTTGCCTTAACTATATTTATAGCTTGATATAAAATGTCTGATTTCAAACAGAAGAATAATATTTGCCTATAATTTAATTAGTATTAATAATTTTTATTTTAGCCACCGAAAGCAATTCAATAACATAGAAGCTTACAGTGTAGGTTAGGTCAGAAAGTAGCAAGCATTATTTTGAAGTATGGACAAAAGCCAGGCTAATATCTTTCAAAGTGAATTCCAATTCTGTATTTGTTCAAGCGGATTAATAAGTCATGGCTTCAGAAGCAACTAGTTAGCATTCTTTATCATAACGTTTCTCTAGCTCTCTTTGTTTTGTAATGATAATATGAATTCGTTAAATATTTTAGAAGTTGTTATTTACTCATAGACTTTTGTACTGCCTTCTACATCGTCTGATTTGATCGTCAACATTTCACGCAAAATGTGCGCCGCGTTATACTCCTGAAGATCTCATATGTGTGTACACTTTTGGCATGTCGAATCAAAACCTGTGCTACACATGAGCCGTTCGCGTTTGTTCAACTTCCTAACCAGCAAGATGTGTACCATTTTAAACCGATTGCTGTTTCCAAACCTGTAATATCGTTACCTGCATCTGGTGGAATAGGACTTATGATATTTAAGCGAGTTGAATTGGCTTAATGAGTCCAATACAAATTGAGCTCATAGAGAGATTATCCCTACATTATATTTTGGCAAGTGTTTATAAGAACAAATAGAACGTGGTGCGGCTGATTTTGACGGTTTTGTCAATGCGTTTCACTTTCACTTCGATCTTTCTGACATTGGCTGTTTACGTAGTCTAATGCGTTACGATTCTCACTCTTGTTGTATGATGAGACATTTTGCTTATTGTTGCTCGGAACTTTATAAAAAGTTAAGAAGTGATAGTCCAATCGAGTTACGTGATGAATTGAGGTTGTATCCCACAATTGCTGCTGCGCTAAATAATAAGGATATACGCCAACGGATCGCGCATGGATCTTATCGTCAACGAGATGATGAAGTTTCAGAATATATTTATAGCCAACAGTCACTTTTCGATCAAAAGGCAACATGGAAGGATGCAAGCAGCAACTCCTTCCATATAAAATCATCATGACTATTATTTATACCGCTTCTTTTTTCACGTTTTCGAATGAGATGTTGAGGGCGAGAGAACGAAGCTCTTTTACTAATACGTTGAACGATTCAGGAATATTCGGGCAGACTTCGTTTTCTCCTCGAACGATCGACTCATAGACTTTTGTTCTTCCTTCTACATCGTCTGATTTGATCGTCAACATTTCCCGCAAAATGTGCGCAGCACCATATCCCTGAAGAGCCCAGACTTCCATTTCCCCAAATCTCTGACCACCAAATTGAGCCTTTCCTCCAAGGGGCTGTTGAGTGATAAGGCTATATGGGCCAACGGATCGCGCATGGATCTTATCGTCAACGAGATGATGAAGTTTCAGAATATATTTATAGCCAACAGTCACTTTTCGATCAAATGGCAGGCCTGTTCGACCATCATATAGCGTCACCTGCCCTGATTTATGAAGTCCAGCTTTTTCGAGGAAAGCCTCTATATCCTCGAGTTTCGCACCATCAAAGACAGGACTTTTGACAGGGATACCTCGAGAAAGATTTTGCGCCAATTCAAGAAATTCGTCATTATTTAACTTGCGAATGTCGTCTTTATCCTTTTCGTCCGAATAAATATCGATAACTTTTTCTCTCAAATCCTCGATCAATTTTTCCTGTTTTCTATACGCGTCAAGTTCACGTTGAATCTGCATCCCAAATTTATGAGCAGCAGCGCCAAGGTGCGTCTCCAAAATTTGTCCAACGTTCATTCTAGAAGGCAACCCCAAAGGATTCAATATTATATCGACAGGAGTTCCATCTTCGAGAAATGGCATGTCTTCGATAGGCAAAATGCGAGACACAACGCCTTTGTTTCCATGGCGACCAGCCATTTTATCACCAGGCTGTATCTTGCGTTTGTTCGCAACATACACTTTAACTACCTTCAAAACGCCAGCCGGCAAATCGTCTCCCTTGCTCAATTTATAGACGCTGTCCTCGAATGTTTTGTTTATTTTAGCGATTTTATCATCAAACTGCTTGACCAATTTGCTGATTGTTTTCTGTTTTTTCGCGTTATCAATAACTATGTTTCTTATTTGATAAAATGTGACTTTCGAGAGCATTTCAAGTTCCAGAACGGTATTTTCAGCTGCAAAATGCAAACCAGAAAGGTGGTTTTCGTTTTTAACAAGTTCACAAATATGCTTGCAATACGTCTGCTCCAGAATCTTTCGTTCGGCATCCCTAGTCTTCGCAAACTCTTCAATGGCATTCCGCTCAATTGAAATCGCTCTCTCGTCCTTCTCAACCCCGCGACGCATAAGAATTCTAACTTCAACAACTGTTCCGGAAATGCCAGGCGGCACCCGAAACGAGCTATCCTTAACGTCAGTAGACTTCTCACCGAAAACAGCTTTCAATAATTTTTCCTCAGGAGTCATTGGAGTTTCACCTTTTGGAGTAACTTTGCCGACCAAAATGTCTCCAGGTTTCACTTGAGCGCCAATATAGATTATGCCAGACTCATCGAGATTTCTCAAAGAATCGTCAGCCATATTTGGAATATCTCTCGTTATCTCCTCGTTCCCAAGCTTAGTGTCTCTCGCCGTAATTTCAAAGCTTTCAATATGAATCGATGTTAAAATATCCTCTCGAACGACCTTCTCAGACAAAACAATCGAATCTTCAAAAGAGTTCCCGTTCCAAGACATGAACGCGACCTGAAGGTTTGTGCCCAAAGCCAACTCGCCATTATCAGTCGATGGGCCGTCAGCTATTATGTCTCCAGAAGTGACGATGTCTCCAGTTTTGACGACAGGCTTCTGGTTGATGCAAGTCCCCATATTCGAGCATTGGAATTTTGAAAGATTATAGACGTCAGCGCCCTCCTCTCCTTCCTGAGTCACGCGGATAACTATCATCTTAGCGTCCACATAATCGATTATCCCGCCTCGTTTAGCAACAACTGAAGAGCCAGAATCCTTCGCAATGATAGCTTCCATGCCAGTTCCAACCAAAGGTGCATCCGTCCTGATTAACGGGACAGCTTGGCGTTGCATGTTAGAGCCCATAAGGCCTCGCCCAGCGTCGTCGTTCTCCAAGAAAGGAATAAGAGCGGCAGCCACGGAAACAACCTGCTTCGGCGAAACGTCAGTGAATGAAATTTCTGATCTAGGTCTCAAACTGACGTCACCAGATTTCCTGCATATAACGAAGTCATCATTTATATGACCCTCACTATCGACATCAACTCCGGCTTGCGCGATAACATATTTGCCCTCTTCTGCAGCAGTCAAATAGATGATTTCATCAGTCACGCATCCGTCAATGACCTTTCTGTATGGAGCCTCGATGAATCCGTATTTGTTTATTTTTGCATAAGAAGCCAAAGAATTGATCAAGCCAATATTCTGCCCTTCAGGTGTTTCAATTGGGCAAAGCCTGGAATAGTGTGTTGGGTGAACATCTCGAACTTCGAATCCAGCCCTATCACGAGACAAACCGCCCTGACCTAGCGCAGACAAACGGCGCTTGTGAGTGACTTCTGAAAGCGGATTCGTTTGATCCATGAATTGCGCCAATTGAGAAGAAACGAAGAAATCTTTAATTGCGGCAACTATTGGTTTCGTGTTTAGCAAATCGCTCGGAATCAACGTGTCCACTTCGGCAGCGGCTATTTTTTCTCGAATCTGCCTTTCAACCCTGAACATGCCAAGTCGGCATTGATTTTCAATCAACTCCCCAACGGAACGAATTCTCCTGTTGCCAAGATTATCGATGTCGTCTATTTCTCCTTTTCCATCCTTGACATCGAAAAGCAATTTGACTATGCCGATTAAATCTTTTTTCTGCAAAATCCTCACATCATCAGGTGTGTCTAAAGACAATCTGTCGTTCAATTTGGCTCTTCCAACGGCAGATAAGTCATATTTATCAGAATCGAAAATCATTGAATGTAAAAGCGATTCACCACCAGAAATAGTGGCCGGTTCACCAGGCACAAGCGAACGGAACAACTCCATGAGCGCCTCGTCTCTGTTCAAACATTTCGATTTGGAGAACGTCGTCAATATATGGCTGGACGAATTTTTCGAATTAATCAAAAGAACAGAAATATTCTTCAAATTCAATTCCTTAATTTTACTCACTGATTCCTCTGTGATTTCTTCGCCAGCTTCAAGATATATTTCCCCAGTCTCTTCGTTTATATAATCATGAGCTATGAAATTTCCGAGCAAATCTTCTTCGCCAACCAACAAAGATTTCAGCCCATCTTCCACCAACTGATTCAGAATCCTAGGAGTCATCTTAGTTCCAGCTTGAACAACAACGTCCATAGATTCTGAATTGATTAAATCAGAGGATAAAACTTTTCCTCTGAAATTTTCCTTGACAAAACCAACGGACCAGCCGTTTTTAACTTTTTTATATTCAACGGAACCAATGAATGCATTCAGAATTTCTTCTTTCGACATGCCGGTTTTGCAATTCCCAGGAAGTTCTTCTCCAACTTTCAATTTCTTCTTATATTCTTCTGTCTCCTTGCTTTCAAGGCACATAAAGAAAGTTGTAGCCAAAACTTTTCTCCGCCGATCAACCCTAACGTATAGAACATCCCTGTGATCAAATTCAAAATCTATCCATGAACCGCGATATGGAATAATCCTCGCAACAAAAAGATATTTTCCTGAAGAATGCGTTTTTCCTCGATCGTGATCAATGAAAACTCCAGGACTCCTATGCATTTGCGAAACTACAACACGTTCGATCCCATTTATGATGAATGTCCCTCTCTCAGTCATCAAAGGAAATTCACCTATATAAACCTCTTGCTCTTTTATGTCCTTTACAGCCCGCGCGCCTGTGTCTGTGTTTATCTCCCAAATGACTAGCCGAAAAATACCGCGCAATGCCGAAGAATATGTTCCTCCTCGTTGCCTGCATTCTGTTTCTGTGTATTTCGGTTCATCGCAAAAATACCCACAAAACTCTAACTGAGCGCGCCCTGTGTTATCCTTGATTGGGAAGAACGAATTGAAAACAGTGCATAATCCGGATGCCTCAGGTTTGTCAGCTCTAGCTTCCTTCGGCAAAAACGCATCAAAAGAACTTTTTTGCAGAGATATCAAATCTGGAATTTGAGTTTTCTCTTGTATCCTCCCAAACGACATACGGAAACGTTTGCGTCCTGTGTAAGATCTGTCCATAAAAAACCTTCTAAAAAATCATTGAACAAAAGCAAAAGAGCAGACTTTTCAGCCTGCTCCTATATATCTCATAACTACTTGACAGTCACTTTTGCCCCAGCAGCTTCCAGTTGTTTTTTTATCTTCTCAGCTTCGTCCTTAGAAACGCCAGACTTTATCACTTTCGGAGTGGATTCAACCAAATCCTTCGCTTCTTTCAAACCAAGCTCTGGCAGAACAACACGAATTTCTTTGATGACAGCAATCTTATTCGCACCGCAATCAGTCAACTCAACGTCAAATTCTGTCTTCTCTTCTGCAACAGGAGCTGCAGCCGCGGGCCCTGCAGCAACGGCAACAGCACTCACACCCCACTTCTCTTCCAACATTTTTGAAAGCTCAGCAGCCTCTATTATTGTCAACCCAGACAATTCTTCAACTATTTTCACTAAATCAGCCATTTTTTTCTCCTTCTATAATTCAAAAAACAATTTTTTGTTAGCTTTTTGCGCCAATAACTCTAGCAACTCGTGCAGCCGGTTCACATATTGTTCGAACAATTTTCGAAGCAACGCTCGTGAGCAAGCCAACAATTGTCGCCCTCAACTCATCAACAGAAGGGAGAGAGGAAAGCTCCATAATTGTCTCTTTCGAAATCTCCTTCCCATCCATGACGCCGCCAAGGATAGACAATTGCTCATTCGCTTTCGCGAAATCAGCCAACGCTTTTGCCATGCCAACTGGATTGTTCGAATAAGCAAGAGCCGTCGGCCCTTCCAAATATTCAGTCAATCCGTTCAAATGTGAGTCTTTTATAGCGATACGAGCCAGTGTATTCTTGAGAACTTTGAATTTTGCATCCGCGTCATGCATGTTTCTGCGCAGTTTCGTTATATCCTCAACAGTTATCCCAAAAGACCGATTAACGGCAACAACTATCGAAGAATTTTGCAACTCCTCTTTGACATGCGACACGAAAGCTTCTTTTTCCTGCCTTTTCATGCTCAATCTCCTTATCACATCTTCAACCACAGAAGGAGTAAAAATACCACTTCTGTCTATTGTAGGCGTCCTTTCCTGAACTTTTTACTCCTTCGCATCTCCCTATGCAAGAAACCTACAGTCTTCGACAATGCCAAACTTACGCTCGGCATTATTTTCGCGAACTAAACCATCAAAATTCAACCCGCAAAACTTTCAAATCTCTTCACTCAACAACAAAAGCCAAACCAACACCCATAGTAGAGCTCAATGTCATTTTTTTCAGATAAGCACCTTTAATCGTAACAGGTTTCGCCTTCAAAACCGCATCAATTAACACTTTTGCATTATCAGCGATCTTAGCTTCTGAAAAACTAGCCTTACCAATTCCGGCATGGATAATGCCGTTCTTTTCAGCTCTAAACTCAATCTGACCGCTCTTAATGTTCTTAATAGCAGTTGCAACATCACTTGTCACAGTCCCGAGTTTAGGATTAGGCATTAATCCTTTAGGGCCCAATATCTTGCCAACCTTCCCAACATGAGCCATCATATCAGGCGTGGCCACGCACCGATCAAACTGAATATCACCATTCAGAATTCGCTCAACCAAGTCTTCAGCACCAACAATGTCAGCCCCCGCACTCTTCGCTTCGTCAGCTTTTTGGTTTTTCGCAAAAACAGCAATTCGATACGTCTTGCCAGTTCCATGTGGAAGATTAACGACGCTTCTTATGTTTTGATCAGCCTTAGTAGTGTCAACTCCCAACATCATGCACAACTCAATAGTTTCATCAAATTTCGCAGTTGCGTTCTTCTTGACAATAGAAACAGCTTCGCTCAAAGCATACACTTTCTCGAAATCCAAACCTTTTCTGATATTTTTTAATCTCTTACCAAAACGCGCCATGTTCTAACCCTCCACAACAGAAACGCCCATCGAACGAGCAGAACCAACGATCATCTCAGAGGCAGTTTCAACACTGTTTGCATTCATATCCTGCATCTTCTGCTTCGCGATATCATAAATTTGTTCCATAGTTATCTTCCCAACAGAAGCTGAAATACCAGTCTTTTGTGAACCGCTTGTTATTCCTGCGGCCTTCTTTATATAATACGACACAGGAGGGCACTTCATTATAAAAGTGTAGCTCTTATCGGCATACGCCGTTATCACGACAGGGATTGGCATGCCAGGTTCCATATCCTGCGTTCTAGAATTAAACGCCTTGCAAAAATCCATGATATTCAAGCCTTTCTGTGCTAAGGCAGGCCCAATCGGAGGAGAGGGATTAGCCTTTCCAGCAGGAATCTGCAATTTTATATACCCAATAATTTTCTTTGCCATTTTCAATTCTCCAATTCAATTTCTCGTGGTGCAACGCGTAAAACGGCTCAATCTCCCACAAGAACAACCTCACACTCTCTCGACTTGAACATAATCAAGAGCGACAGGAGTCGCTCTACCGAATATAACAATCGAGACCTTCAATTTTTGCTTGTCTTCCTCAATCTCCTCAACATAACCAGAAAACGAAGAAAAAGGCCCGTCAATAACTTTGACTTGATCACCGACCTCGAAGACAAATGTGCTTTTCGGTTTATCTTTCGAGTCCCTAACCTGCTTCATTATTTTTTCAACATCCTGCTCGCTGATCGGAGTCGGTTTATTTTTTGCGCCCAAAATGCCAGAAACCCGAGGAACACTTCGAATCAAATGCCATAAATCGTCAGTCAAATCCATCTTTATCAAAACATACCCAGGAAAGCATTTTTTATCTACATTTACTCTCTCGCCAGATTTTATTTCAACGACCTCCTCAGCAGGGATAACGATTTCAAACAGCTTGTCATCAAGTCCTTTGCTTTCCGCCTTTTCTCTTATCAGCTTCGCAACTCTGTCTTCAGAACCAGAATAAACATGAACAACGTACCACCTGGGCTTCATTTCCATAACTATCGCCCTATTACAAAATGAATCAACTTATACACTATCACATCAACAACATTAAAAAAAATTGCAAAAACAATAGCAAGCACAAAAACTATAACAGTAGTAACAACAACCTCCTTCCGAGATGGCCAAGACACTTTATTCGCCTCTTGCCTCACATCTCCCAAAAAGGAGAAGAGTTTACTAATTGCCGATCCAGATTCCATTCCCAATCCTCAAAACTGAAAGCGCACACCAAACATAATGGCAGGAGCGGAGGGACTCGAACCCACAACCGCTGGTTTTGGAGACCAGAACTCTACCAGTTGAGCTACACTCCTAAAGATACCATTATCTATTATACAACATAATGCTTACAATATTGCATAAATTTTGGAAAATATGCTAAAAAAATTATAATCACATTCCTTCCATAAGCTCCCACCTCCACCTTATAACTATGATAACAAAATAAATAAGTATCTGCCAAGTAAAAATTGTTCTCGTTGACCCCATAAAATGTTCATTGACTGCAAAAAGGCAGCATTTACTTAATATCAATAAACAAATGTCTTGTTTGCACTTTTTAACCAATTGAATAAAGATCTCAAAAAAAATGTTACTCCCAAATTATCTAAAATTTTAAGTATTCGTGAGATTCTTAAAAATAATTGTTGTGTTTTGTGAAATTATGGGTTATACTAGCAAAGTAAGGTTGTGTGGTTTTATTATTATGAAAGGGAGTAGGAAATGAAGAAGAATTTTTTAAAGAGTGCTGCGCTGTGTTTGTTGAGCCTTGCGGGTGGTGGCGTCAAGTGTAGTGAATTTGAAAAGAAAATTAATGAAATAACTAAAAAATAGATTCGATAAGCTTAGAGAATTGGATAGTTATAGTAAAGAATATTATTTTGGTCCACTCATGTTTTATAAAGCGGCAGCGAAAGGAAGTAAAATTGGTTGTTATGCGCATGCTAATTCAATTGCCAAAGAAATTTTTTTTAACCCTCTCTTGAATACAAATTATAAGACAAGTAAACATACATTAGCATATTTCAAAAAAGCTGCTGATAAAGGCTGTTTAAAAGCAATTGCTATATGTTATTGCGAGCAAGATAAATTTGATGCCAATAACCAGCGTTTATTAAGTGGATATGCGCTGATGGGATTGCCTTTTTTTATTAGATTGGAAAGCAATGTACTAGCTAAGGAGCATAGTAATATTCATGCCGCATTACATTACGCTATTGTAGGGGACAAAGAATTTGACGAAAATCAACTTAAGTGGAGTAAGAAATTGTCGGTTTATATTGATGATATAACTGAGGCAAACACTCCCCCTCACGAAATCACACCATGCGATATGGAGGTGGTAAAATCACTAGATGGCGTATTAATCAGTGAGACCGTTCGCAACTCTACGTTTGCTCTCTATGGTACGCAAGATGAAAAAGAAGCGGCAATCAAGGAGTCGTGCAAAGTCAATCCTCGCTACAGAATAGTATATAACGAATGTTTTCCGCAATCATAACTTATTGTTTACAACCCACGCACCCACCCGTGCGTGGACACGCTCACAATATATTATTGAACGTGAAAAACCATTATGCAATTCTACGTTTGCTCTTTGTCTATGGCAATCAAAACGAACCCGCAAAAGAGCTTGCTTTCTATTGACAGAACGGTATTTTTGAAACAAAACAAGGCAATAACGTATTTTAATTTGACTGTGAAAAGCGCAAACGTACCCTCATATCACTCATGTGACTTCGACTACTTTTGATGCATATATCACTAAAAATCCTAGAATCAACAGAAACCTCCAACACCGCAAACTTAGGATTCCCAATATCCGGTGGAGAAGCAGAATATCTTTGTTAACATAATTAGAATTCATTAATTTCCAATAATTTTTAGTTATAT
>BNWD01000011.1 GCA_025998575.1 Alphaproteobacteria bacterium
CCAGTTTTATTAGATGCGAGTTTGCAAGTTTTGGGCGCAATACTGCTTGATAATGGCACTACAGACACCTATTTACCTGTAGGATGCGATCGCTTTCAAGTATACCGCCGCCCGGATAATTGTCTATGGAGTCACATACAGCTAAAATCGCTTGGGCAGCAAATAAAGGCAGATTTACAACTATTTGACGAAACTGGCGTAGTAGCCGAAATAACAGGATTGACTTTACGCTATGCAAATTACTCTAAACCTGTAAAAGCAGACTTATCCAACTGGCTATATGAAGTTGCTTGGCAACCTAAACCTAAAACTTTACAGCCAAAAAAAGCTGAAAATTGGTTAATATTTGCTGATAGTGAAGGGATTGCGGAAAGTTTAGCTAGTAGATTGAGGGAAAAAGGCGATCGCACTGTATTAGTTTTTCCTAGTCAAGTCTACCAAAAAACAAACGAAAAACATTACATTAATCCCGCTAATCCTCAAGATTTTCAGCAGTTAGTAGAGGAAATTAAGCAGCCTTTAGATAAAGTAGTGCATTTATGGAGTACGGACGAAACAAATAGCCCCCTAAATCCCCCAACCTTGGGGGACTTCAACTACTCCGATTCCCCCCAGGATTGGGGGGCTAGGGGGGCAAAAAATCTTGACGCTCAAGAAATAAGTTGCGGCAGCGTATTACACTTAGTTCAAGCGCTAAAAAATCTAAAATCGCCTCAATTGTGGCTTGTAACTAAAGCAACTCAAGCTGTAGATAATCAAACCCCTTTGCAAATACAACACTCTACTTTATGGGGATTAGGGCGAGTAATTAGATTAGAATATCCCGATTTACGTTGCGTAAACTTAGACTTAGATTCTTTCGCAACGCCCGACTTATTTACAGAATTAGATTCATTAGCAGACGCAGAAACCCAAATTGCTTATCGTCGGGGGATTCGTTATGTAGCAAGACTAATCCGCCGCAACACTCCTAACGCAACAGCAACCCAACTAAAAATTTCTAGCTACGGAATGCTAGATAACTTAACTTTAGTACCCGTCCAACGCCAAGCACCAAAACCTGGAGAAGTAGAAATTCAAGTTTGCGCTGTGGGAGTAAACTTTAGAGATATTCTTAATGCTCTAGGAATGCTGCAAGAGTATTTGGAAGCAATGGGCTTTGCTAATGCGACGGATGTACCCCTAGGTGGTGAATGTACGGGGAAAATCGTTGCTGTAGGAGAGGGAGTAACAGGGCTAAAAATTGGCGATGAAGTAATTGCAGCGCAAGCATTAGGGAGTTTAAGCAGCTTTGTTACAGTTAATTCTCAGTTTGTAGTTATTAAGCCCAAACAATTAAGTTTTACTGAAGCCGCTACCGTTGCAACTACATTTTTGACCGCTAGTTATGGATTGCATTATCTCGCAAAAATTAGATCGGGCGATCGCATTTTAATCCATTCCGCCGCCGGAGGCGTAGGACTCGCCGCAGTCCAATTAGCGCAAAAAGCTGGGGCGGAAGTTTTTGCAACCGCAAGCCCTGCAAAATGGGACTTTTTGAAGTCTATCGGCGTAAACAATATCATGAATTCCCGCACTTTGGATTTTGCCCAAGAAGTTGCAGACATGGATATTGTTTTTAATAGCTTGAATGGCGAATTTATCCCGAAAAGCCTAGAAGTTTTAGCTCCCAATGGTAGATTTGTTGAAATTGGCAAGCTGGGGATTTGGGATGAAAACCAAGTAAAACAAACTAGAGCCAATATTAGTTATTATGCTTTTGATTTACTAGATATATCGGCGCAAAATCCAGGTTTAATTGCTCAAATGCTAAAGGAATTAATGCAAAAATTCCAGCAAGGCAGTTTACAACCATTACCACATAAAGTATTCCCTATTTCTGACGCGGCGATCGCTTTTCGTTATATGGCGCAAGCCAAACATGTAGGCAAAGTAGTTATATCTTTGCCGGAAGTAAACAATCAACTAACTATTAGAGACGATTGCAGTTACCTAATTACAGGCGGTTTGGGAGACTTGGGGTTAGAAGCTGCTAAATGGTTAATTAAGCAAGGTGCTAAACATTTAGTGTTGATGGGGCGAAATACAGAAAGAGATATTAGCCAATTAACAGGGGCTAACATAATTCAAGAAAGCCCCCTAAATCCCCCAATTCTAGGGGACTTTAACTCTAATTCTTCTCAAGAAAGTCTTTTAAATCCCCCAATTTTGGAAAGCTTTAGCTCTAATTCCCCCCAGGGTTGGGGGGCTAGGGGGGCAAAAGAGCATTTAGACAAAAAATGTAACGTTTATCTAATTGAAGCCGATGTTGCCAACCTAGAAGATGTAGAAAGAGTCTTAGGAGGTGATTTTCCCCCAGTGCGCGGCGTTATTCACGCGGCGGGGGTGCTAGATGATGGCGTATTGCAAAAGATGTCTTGGCAGCGTTTTAGTAACGTGATGAAGCCCAAAGTTAAGGGGGCTTGGAATCTGCATTTAGCAACTAAAGAAATGCCTCTAGATTTTTTTGTCTGTTTTTCCTCTATCACGTCGCTCTTAGGTTCGCCTGGACAGGGCAATTATGCGGCGGCAAACGCTTATATGGACGCTTTAGTTCATTATCGTCATCAATTGGAATTGCCTGGTTTAAGCGTCAATTGGGGGGCTTGGGGCAATGTAGGTATGGTAGCTCAATTAGCAGAACGCGATCGCCAAAAAATTACCGCCCAAGGAATGGGTACTGTATCACCAGACCAAGGAATGCAGCTATTACAAGAGTTATTAGAGCAAAAAGCAATTCAAGTCGGCGTTTTTCCGGTTGATTGGGCTAAATTTCCCTATTTATCGCCATTTTTAGAGAATGTAATCCCTACACAAACAAAAAGTAGCTCATCATCGGAGTTTGTACAGAAATTAGAACTAGCGGCAGTATGCGATCGCCAAACTATTTTATTCGATTTTGTCCGCTCTCAAATTGCCAAAGTCTTAGGTTTTAATTCGCCCGAATCTATCGAAGCAAACGAAAATTTTGCCGATTTGGGTATGGATTCGCTGATGGCAGTAGAACTAAAAAATCGCCTGCAAGCTACTCTAGGCAAATCTATCGCTCAATCATTATTTTTTGACTATCCCACTCTCCAAGCGCTCGTCGAGCATCTTCTTAGGGAAGTATTATCGCTGGATGCACCACCAGAAAAACCAACAACCGAACCTGACGAACAAGTTAACAAAACTCCTCTAGTTGCAGAGATTGTGATACTTCCTGAAACAGAAACTAACGAACAAGTTATACAAACCCATGCAGATGTTGAAATTCCGCCGCAATTCTATCAATTTGCCTTATCTCCCGAATACTTAAGCATTCGCCATGACATTGAAGCAGGGCAAAAAATCGGCAATCCTTTCTTTAAAGCCCATGAAGGAATAGCAAGAGATATCACCCAAATTGAGGGAAGAAAATTAATTAATTATGCCAGCTACAACTATTTAGGGCTATCGGGAGCAAAGCAAGTTTCCCAAGCAGCGAGTAAAGCAATCAAACGCTATGGTACATCAGTCTCCGCCAGTCGGATTGTTTCGGGCGAAATCCCCCTACATCGAGAGTTAGAGCGAGAAATTGCCGACTTTTTAGGCACGGAAGATTGTATCGTCTATATTGGCGGACATACTACTAATGTGACAACTATTAGTCACCTATTCCAGAAAAACGATTTAATTGTCTACGACGCTCTAAGTCACAACAGTATTCGTCAAGGTTGCGCGTTATCGGATGCTACAGCTATAGAGTTTCCCCATAATGATTGGCAAACTTTAGATCGCATCCTACTAAGTCGCCGTCACCAATACGAAAAAGTTTTAATTACTGTAGAAGGTATTTATAGTACCGATGGCGATATTGCACCTTTACTGCAATTAATCGAAGTAAAAAAACGCCATAAAGCTTTTATTTTAGTAGACGAGGCGCACTCTATTGGTGTACTGGGTACTTCTGGGCGCGGTATTGGCGAATACTTCCAAGTTTCTCGCACAGATGTAGATTTGTGGATGGGGACATTGAGCAAATCTTTTGCTAGTTGCGGCGGTTATATTGCGGCTAGTCAGGAATTGGTGGAATATCTCAAATACACCGCACCCGGCTTTGTGTTTAGCGTTGGTATGTCTCCACCTAATACGGCGGCGGCGTTAGCGGCTTTGCAACTACTGAAAAATGAGCCAAAAAGAGTTACTAAGCTGCATAAAAAAGCTAAACTTTTCTTGCAATTAGCCAAAGAGCGAGGATTTAATACGGGCGAAAGTCATAATTCGCCGATAATACCAATTATTGTTGGCGAAGGCGATCGCGCTGTCCAGCTATCTCAACTATTATTTAAGCGCGGTATCAATGCCTTACCGATGATTTACCCTTCCGTTGCTTACAATGCTGCTCGTTTGCGCTTTTTTATTAGCTGCACTCACACCAAAAAGCAAATAGAGTTTACATTAGATGCGCTTAGTAATGCAATTTCTCTGCTTTTATGGGCGTAAAATCAAAATATATACATCGGTGAAATACTTACTACTTAATAGTCGATCAGGAAATACTGCCCTTAATTAGTGGTTAAACCTAGAGTTGCTTATGATACCACCTGATAAACCCGACTCACCTAAATCAAGTTCAGAAATTGCTAACAAGTCGATTAAACGCTTTAGTGTTGGAGTCTTAGCTGGGCTGCTGATTGCTGCACTACAATGGGGCAGCTATATTTATTTCTTTGACGAACAAATCCCTTTGTATAAAGGTATTATATTCTGCTTATTGCTATCAATTATCTGCGGACTCATGACACTTAAATGGGGCTACAAAACTTTAGAAAGCTTGATTCAATTATTAGGATAGTATTATTTAATACTTGCAGCAATTCATGAAAATAGCCATTATTAGCTCTGGTTTCTTACCTGTTGTTGACGGCGTAACTGTTACGCAAATTAATCGGCTTCAGCAATTAAGTCAGTATGGACATCAACTTTTATTATTTTGTCCGGATTATAGCCAGTTAGCTAATATTTATCCCAATTGGCAAGCTTATACAGGTCATATTCTTCCTGGAGTAAGAATAGTTAATCTTAAGAGCGAGTCATTTTTAGGTTTAGATTTTGAGCGCAATGTTTCTCGAAGGTCTTACCAAGTAGTTTTACAAGAGTTGCAAAACTTTCAACCAGATATTATTCATGTAGATGAGCCAGAAAGATTGTTTACAGGATTTTTAAAGATTCCTGGAATATATTATGCTAAAAAGGCTGATATTCCATGCGTTAGTTTTTTTCATACTAATTTATTAGAGTATGGTAAGGATTATTTTAATACCCCTACAGTTATAGATCGAATTATTAGATATATTTTAAAGTTTCCTTTGACGTGGATTTATAACGCCTACGATTTAACGCTAGTTTCAAACAGAGTTACTCAACAAAAACTTACAAAGTTAGGCATAAAAAATTTATTAAGAGAAGAATTGCTAGGCATTGATATTGCTAAGTTTTCGCCGCAACTTAGACAAACAGATTTTTTTACAAATAAGTATCAGCTTCCAAATATCGAGCAAAAAGTTAAATTAATATTTTTAGGGCGCTTAACTCTCGATAAAGGCTGGAATTTTACTCTCGATGCGTTTACAAAAATTGCTCAAGAAGTGAATCTAGACAATATAGCTTTAATTATTGCTGGTGATGGCTCAATGCGCGATCGCATTACCGAAAAACTAAGCGCCATAATACCCCACACTTACCTATTAGGTAGAGTTTCGCCAGACGATGTACCCGCACTACTGATTAACAGCGATATTCACGTCACAACCTCCGAGAAAGAAACTAAAGGTTTGACAATTTTAGAAGCTTTCTCTGCCGGAATCCCAGTATTAGCGCCTCGTGCAGGCGGTGTAGTTGATAGTATCGATGATGGTGAAAATGGCTTGCTGTTTACACCGCAAGATAAAGCAGACTTTGCAAGCAAGCTCAAAACTTTAATTGATAACTCTAAATTGCGTCAGACAATGGGGATAAAAGCAAAGGAATCGGTTGCTAAATATAGTTGGGAGCAAGCAACTAAAAATTTGCTAAAAATATGGCAGCAGCAAATAGAAGATAAAAGCAATTAACTTTTGTATCAGTTAAGCTAAGTATAGCGCGATCGCTTAACTGCCAGTTATTTGACCAATGCCTCTAAGATTTTCTCAAGATATTAAATCACTATTAGAAAAATTAGCCGAGCAACCCTTAACTTTGGGAGACATTTTAGCAGAGACTTCCGAGCGGGGATTTAGCTTAGTTATTTCCTTATTAGTTTTACCCTTTTTGCTGCCTGCACCGCCAGGGCTAACAGGGCCACTAGGTACAGCTTGTATAATTTTAGCGGGACAAATGGCTTTAGGGAGGCGATCGCCTTGGCTACCGAAAAGAATTGCCAAAGTTAAGTTTCCCAATTGGTTTGTTCTAAAACTATTACAACTACTGAAAAAAGTAACGCGAGTTTTAGAAAAAATTACTCGTCCTCGCCTTTCAAATTTAGCCCGCAGTCCTCAAGCTTGGCGGTTAAACGGCATTTGTATTGCTTGGTTATCTGTACTATTAATTTCACCAATCCCCTTTACAAATCCTATCCCAACAGTAGGAATTTTATTATTAGCCGTTGCAACTTTAGAGGCGGATGGCTTATTGATGTGTATTAGCTACGGGCTTACAATGTTAATTTCGCTATTTTTTGGATTTATTCTTTACGCAATTTGGCAAGCGCCCAGCTTACTACCAAGTTTGTTTAAATAAGTTAGCATCTAACCTTGTCTTATTTTTAGAGCTGAATATAGGCGTACATTAGTTTATCTGCCTATATTCAGCTAAAAATGTTGAAAGAGCCTAATTTATTGCTTCCTGAAAATCCCTAGCTAAACTATCTAGGGCGTAAGTTGAGTAATTCTTGAGGCGAAGCCAACATATCAATCGCTACAAAGAAAATTTTGTTTTCAGGATTGATTAAAAAGCGCCAAGAAATATTCATCCCAACATTGACACCAAACCAAGGAGTTTGAACTACACCTGTAACTTTAACTTGCTTAGAGCCATCAGGAGCTTTTTCGCAAATACCTTGCTGGGGCATCATATTCAAACCTTGGGCTTCTTCACGCATATATTTTGCGATCGCATCTTTGCCTACAATTGGCTTTTGGAAAGGTGGCTGCAACGCACCATCGGTTGTAAACAATTCTACCGCGCTCTTAAAGTCGTCCGCGTTCATAGCGGCAACGTAGTTTGATACCGCAGGCTCGTTAATGCCAGCAATTTCAATTTTAGTAGATGCGGGTGCTTCGCGCTCAAACATAGGTTCGGCGGCTCTTGGTTCGCTGCTAGAAGCCACATCTGTATCAAAGCCCATATCTACTACTGTGTTGCGAAGTACAGTAATTTGCTGTCCGGCATCAAGCTTTTTGATCGCGTCTAGCACTATTTGCACGCCTGGGGACATTTGATAGCCTGTGGGTACGGGAGTTACTAACCCCTGCTTCATTAATTCCCCTAATTCGTACCAAAAAGCTAACTTGGTATTGACGCTAAAGTAACCATAGGTACGGCTAAGAGGTGTATCGGCGCGTCTAGCTAGTTCGCGCATTACCTGCATTTGATCTTCGTTAGACATTTTCTGAATGTCGTTAAGCATCCGCTCGGCAAATTGCAGGCGAGCGGCTCCAGGAGCGGCGGGAGTAATGGTCTTGCCCATTTCGGTATAGGCATACCATAGCAAGGCTAGGCGATCGTCTACGCTCAGTTGGTCGAATAGAGCGATGATGGCTGGAATCTGACTGGGGACTTGAGTGCTAGAAAATATATTTTGAGCGGACTCAATTGTATATGTCATTGTCGAAACTCCAGAATTACTCATTGCTTTAAAAAGTTGTAGAGGGAATATTTTGACCCATAGCCATGTTAAATTCAGGCTCTCCAACCTACATTTTTGCGGCTAGAAAGTCTTTGAATTTATAGCAAAAGTGCTTGTCAAACCTCGAAGCGCGATCGCTTGGCTATGTAAATGAATGTAACTTAAGGAATAACTTTTGTAAAGCTTTTTTAATTTTATTGTTCAAATCCAGATTTATGCGGTAATAATTCGCGACGAGCAAAATATATTTATCGCTATCTACCATAAAAGCAAAATAGGCGTGGCTATTTAGTAAGCGATCGCGCTCAAACCTAGGCAATAATTAGCCTAAAATCTTTCTGTAAAGCTTGTAGTGACGAATACTTACTTGTATTTTTGATTATCTTTGCCAAATTTATCTGTGGGAAATGAGCCACTAATACCTTGTAAAACACCGCGTCCAATCAAGCCTATAGCTCTACCAACTACTTGTGTAAGCACGTAAACCACACTACTACCCAAAAATGCTATGGCTCCGCGCAATCGTGGAGAAATTGCGTCTCTCAGTTCTAAAGCTAATGTTACCACCAACGGAATACCTGTAAGCTTTTTTAATTCTTGGTTTCGAGGCGCGTAAATTGATACTTTAGCAATCCCTCTACTAGCCAGCACAAATAAGTCATAACGACTTTCAAACATTAACTTTGGTTCGGTGATATATTCTTTTAGGCGGTATTTCCAAGATAAGTTATTTCTAAACCGCTCTATTTCACGAGTTGAAATTAAGCTAGAATCGTAAAATTTTTGTTTAATTACTTCCACATCCCCTAACTTATTTAATAAAGGTTGAACTACTGCATTAGCGATTTCAATTAGTAAGTTTTGCAGTAGTATTTCTGCTCTTGCCATTGCTTCGGGAGTAGGCGCAGAATAAGGAGTATTATCGATAACTAAAGGTGTGGCAAATAACAAATAAGAAAATAGCGATCGCACTAAAGGAATTTTTGGTAATAATCCACTTTTTACAATCTCCGCATTTTGCAAGAGAATATTAGTTATTTCTATATTTTCTTCGTTTTCTTGAATAGTTGAATATTTGCCAAAAAACTCTGTTGTTGCTGCTTGCCACAAATCTATTAAAATCGTCTGGCGAATTTTTGGTAGCTGCTCTAATTGTACTTTAGATGTATTTAGCTGCTCAATAATTGATTCAATTTTTGCTAAAACTATTTCTAGTAACTCTCGCTTTTTCTCTAATTTTAAAAAATCAATTTCTAATGGTACGTCGGTTAAATTATCTAAGCTAAATTGCAATTTATCTCGCACTGCTGCAAAAATAGAAGGTGGCGAAGATTGTTGAATCAAACTTTGATTTGAAGCCAAAAAACTTTGTCCAATATCTACCTTTGCGCTCTCTATAAGTTTAGGATAAATACCAGCGTTTATAATAGTTGCTTGCGGCTTTAATATCCAATTAACTAACCATCGAGAGGCTAATAACTCTCTCCTATGACCAGCAAATATAGCTTTTTCTAATACCGTTAATCCGGGAACTTGTAATTGGGTACTTACTTCTTGTAAAGTCCCCTCAATTTGCTGTAAGCCAGACAAGCGCCAGTTTTCTCTGATTGTGCTGAAAATATTAATATTTATCTGTGAATCTATTAACCAGACAAACTGTTTTTTTGCTACTTGTTTAATAACAGTTACTATCTCAAAAATTGATAGGTCTTTAAAACAATAACCGTCTATTCCTATAGCTTTGGCGATCGCTAATTGGGTAGGTTCTTTAACTGCGCTAATTAACAATATAGGTAAGTTAGGATATAAAAGCTTGATTTGCCTACCTAGCTCTAAAGCTACTATTGGTTTAGATTGATTGCTAGGCGGATATAAGGCTAAAACTACTAAATCTACATTGCAATCGCCTATTTCTAATACTTGCAATGCAACTTCTTCGCTATCTGCTTCCGCCACCACTGCTAGATCGGCAAATTCTTCAATTAAGACGCGCAATCCAGTCCGATAAATAGTGTCTCTATCGATTAATAGTAGTTTGAGGATAGCATCGCTCATACTGCAACTAACCGCACCAAAAAAGAAATTGGAGTAAAAACCTATAACTGTTCAATTTTCTTTCTCCAACTCCTAGTTTTTAGTTCTCTTGCTTTTGTCTGTAACCGTAAAAGTTTATATTGTAATCGGTAATTTTTACCCCTGTTTGCTGCTCGATTTGCGCTAACAATTCTGCGGGTAACTGGACTTCAACGTCTAAAATTTGGTTAGTATCTAAACAATTCACATGGCTGTGAGAATCGCTGATATTGCCATACAATCTACCATCTGAGCGCTCAATACACTCAATAATATTTTGACTAGAAAGCGCCTCTAGGTTTTGGTAAACAGATGTATGACCGATTTCTTTCCCTTGCTGATTTAGGCGATCGTAAATTTCTCTTGCTGATAAGTGTTCTTTTGCTTGCCAAAGTAGCTCTAAAATAAAGCGACGTTGACGGCTCAAACGCATACCTAAATTTTGACACCGATCTACAGCATCTTCAAGGGAGCGAATGGGTTTAATTGTAACCGCCTCTTTTTGCATAATTATAATTTATCAACCATTAGTAGTAATTAAAACGTGGGTTTACGCGCATTTATCTTATAAACTTACGTGCAGAATTAATCTGTCAGTTAAATTACGCGCTTGTTAATTTATTAAAGTAAACTCATTACAACTTTATCCTAAAATATCTGTAAACGTCTATGAGGGTCCGCAGGTAAAGGCAATAGATTCGCTATTATGGCTTGTAGAGCAACCTGTCTGTTTTATAGCTGCGATCTTATGTCCGTACCTAAAACTTCCTTAATCGGTTTGAAAGCTGACGAATTTCGTCATCCCCTAGACTTAGAAGCAACCAAGGCTATCAAACAGATACCTGGTATAGATTTAATAGTGCGAAATCTGTTAGGACCTTTAGCAGAGCAGTTTTTTTATGTAGAAAATATAGCTTCCAGCGTACTTGTAGGTAAGCATCAGCTACCACAATACCACCAGTTGCTTATAGAAGCCTGTGCAGTCTTAGATTTAGAGCCACCCCAGCTATACATACGTCAACACCCCGTTCCAAACGCTTACACCTTTGCTATGCGGGGCAAACAACCCTTCGTAGTGTTGCATACTTCTCTAGTTGACCTACTCACCCCAGAGGAAATTCAAGCAGTAATTGCTCATGAATTAGGTCATTTAAAGTGCGATCACAGCGTTTACTTAACACCAATAAACTTACTTATTCTCGCCGCTAGTCAAATTCCTACTTGGGGCGAAGTAGTAGCGCAGAGTATACAAACGCAATTATTACAATGGGTACGCTGTGCCGAATTTACCTGCGATCGCGCGGCGCTACTAGCAACTCAAAACCCCAAAGTAGTCATGTCGCTGTTGATGAAACTCGCAGGCGGATCGCCAACTCTTGCGTCCCAATTGAACTTAGAGGCATTTATCGACCAAGCCCGCGCCTACAACGACATCAGTAAAACTGAAATAGGAGAAATGCTAGTTTCAGCCCGTACAGCGCAATTAAGCCATCCCGTACCCGTATTACGCGCCAAGGAGATTGATTTATGGGCTACAGGTCAAGATTATCAATCCTTGCTAAAAACTCATACAGTAGGTTATACTAGCAAAGCTTCAGGTTCGGGCGGATGGCGGAATTGGTAGACGCACTGCACTCAAAATGCAGCGGGGAAACCCGTAGGAGTTCGAGTCTCCTCCTGCCCACTGAAACATTTAACAGTTGGGATAGAGGTTATGAACCAGCGTTTGAAGCGGTGGGAATCGCCGCGTTCTGAAGGCAGAAACAAAAAAGGTAGAGGCGGAAGCGCCAGAGCTAGGCAGTTGAAGAAACAAACGCAGATGATGCGGCAAAAGCTCAAAGAAAATGATAATAAAAAGCGGGGAGATAGTTTTATCTTCCCGCTTTTTATTTAGATAATTAAGCGAATTCCTAAATATCTTGTTCGCTCAACTCGCGCGTCATATAATCAAACGGCTCATCGACAAAAGTTGTATCCGCTACACCCGCCGCCGCAACTTCTTGTTTAACAATATCTTTCATAATTTGGATACCTTGGACTGTAGGACCGATAGGAACGCCCAAAGAATTATAAGTTTCGCGCAAGCCTTGCAATACACGCTCGTCTAGCACGTTCATGTTGCCAGCAACTAAGGCGTAAGTAGCATAACGCAAATAATAATCCATATCGCGCAAACAAGCTGCATAACGCCGCGTGGTGTAAGCATTACCACCAGGGCGAATTAATTCAGGCAAATCTTCAAACAACTTAGAACCAGAACGCTTAACAATAACGGCTGCATTAGTATTAATAGCGGCGGCGGCTTGGATTCTAGCAGTTCCCGTTTCAAAGTAAGACTTGAGACTGTCGATGGCATTGCGGTCAAAATAGCGACCAGCAACATCATAAGTGCCAATTAAGCTTGTGATTGCATCCCGCATAAAATTGTTCTCCCAACTTTTTTTGATATCTAATATTTTTAACTGGCTGCGATCGCACTGGTTATAAATTTGTGTAACGCCGATGCTTTCCTTCGCACTTCTTCAACGATCTTATGCCAAAAATGCGAAGTCTTGAACCTCTTTAGCCACAAATAATCAGCTTTGAATCCTAAATCAAACCGATCAAAACAGTATTTTGTGTAGTAAGCTACAAAACTGCCCCAATTCTGTCTTTAGGATGATTCAGAAGTGGCATAATTAGTTCTCATCTGCGATAGCAGTAGAGGAAATATCTGTATAAATTTGCGCGCGTCGGCTAAACAAGGAGTTATTAATGCCTGAAACCCCCCAAGAAGTCTTGAAAATGATTCAAGACCATAACATCGAGCTAATCGATTTAAAATTTGTTGATATGCTGGGCATTTGGCAGCACTGTACTTTCCACCGCAGCCTAATCGACGAAGATTCTTTTACCGATGGCGTTGCTTTTGATGGCTCCAGTATTCGGGGTTGGAAAGCAATTAATAATTCGGATATGGCAATGCGACCCGACCCAAAGACAGCTTGGGTCGATCCATTTATGGAAGTGCCAACTTTGAGCATGATCTGTACGATTGTAGAACCTCGCACGGGGGAATTATACGATCGCGATCCTCGCTCTATTGCTCAAAAAGCCATTGATTATCTAATTGCTAGTGGCATTGGGGACACAGTTTTTTGCGGTCCAGAGCCAGAGTTTTTTATCTTTGACGATGCCCGTTTCGATCAAACCGGACACGAGGGCTATTATTTCATAGACTCCGTTGAAGGCGGCTGGAATGCTGGAAGAAGCGAACCCGGCGGTAACTTAGGTTATAAAATAGCCAATAAAGGTGGATATTTCCCCGTTGCGCCTACTGATACATTGCAAGATATTCGTACTGAAATGTTGCTTACAATGGGCAAGTGCGGCGTACCAATTGAAAAACATCACCATGAAGTAGCCTCCGGCGGACAGTGCGAACTAGGGATTCGGTTCGCTCCTTTGGTAAATGCAGCAGACTATGTAATGACGTACAAGTACATTGTCAAAAACGTTGCTAGAAAGTATGGCAAAACGGCGACATTCATGCCCAAACCCATGTACGGCGACAATGGTACGGGAATGCACACCCATATGTCTATTTGGAAAGATGGACAACCTTTATTTGGCGGCGACAAGTACGCTAAATTAAGCCAATTGGCGTTGCATTTTATTGGTGGATTAATTAAGCACGCGCCTTCAATCCTCGCTTTTACCAACCCTAGCATCAATTCTTACAAGCGCTTAGTGCCAGGTTACGAAGCACCAGTAAACCTAGCTTATTCTCAAGGAAATCGTTCTGCTTCAATTCGGATTCCGTTGTCAGGCGACAATCCCAAAGCCAAGCGCCTAGAGTTTCGCTGTCCCGATCCTAGCTGCAATCCCTACTTAGCATTTTCAGCAATGTTGTGTGCGGGCCTAAATGGCATCAAAAATCAAATCGACCCTGGCGATCCATTGGATGTCGACATTTACGAACTTAGCCCCGAAGAATTAAGTAAAGTTCCTTCTACTCCTGGCTCTTTAGAAGCAGCTTTAGAAAACTTGGAGCATAATCACGATTTCTTGACCGAAAGTGGCGTTTTTTCAGAAGACTTTATTCAAAATTGGATTACTTACAAGCTTGATAAAGAAGTAAATCCAATGCGCTTGCGTCCTCATCCTTATGAGTTTTCACTTTATTACGATTGCTAAACAGTAACTTTATAGCTTGCTTTTAAGGTCGCCTAAAACTAGGCGGCTTTTTTTAACTCCTCTTTAAGCATTTTTTGGTAAACCTGGGGCAAACGCCCGGTCAAAGAATTATCTTCTATGCCATAGCCCAAACTCGTCCAAGTTCCCGAAAGTATTTTTCGCACTTTATTTAATTTGCCTTGCTGTAATAACTTTGAAAGGTCTTCACCCCAAAATTGGCGATCGCTCAACCAAGCATATACCACCGCATCTTGAAATTCTGGCTCGAAACTATAAGGCTTCCAAAACATAATTCCTGGCGGTTGAGGATGGTACAACGCTGCTTTTTCGTGCCAAGTAATATTAATCATCTGATAGCGTCCCGCTGCCGTCGAGCAATTACCCCTATTTGGACCGGAAACAATCGTAATGCACTGCTCTGGGTGACGGCTCAAGTCGCCTATTTGACCGCCGCCGTACAAAATTGAGTAAGGCTGAGGATCGTTTGCCTCACTTGCCGAAATCGTCCGCATTAAAGCGCGAATGTAAGGATCGCCCCCTTTCATTTCTAAAGGGGGTAAGTATCCAAAATTGGGATCGAGGCGCGATTTTTTTTGCTGTACGGGTAAATTTTGCACTAACAAAGTTAACGCAATTACCGCAAGACCCACCGGAATAATTCTTTTTAGAGCAGTTTCAAAAACTTGCTTGCTAATAGCCTTGGAGAATAAAAAACGCGCCAATTTTCCAATCCTCAAACTGTAATTAAGCTACACCTGTAAATAGCTGCTCAAAGCTCTGTGATGGTGCTTCTTCCTTCGCCACAATTTCTACAACTTTATTGCGGGAGGCAGCTTGCGTTAGCGCTTCAATACAGACTTGCGCTACTTTAGTACGAGGAATGCTGCCTTCAAACAGCGTATCTGCCGAAGACATGACAATGGAACTATTGTTGTCTTCATTTTTTAAACCACCAGGACGCACAATTGTGTAAACAAGTCCGCTTTTTTGAATGTACTCCTCAGCTTTCTTTTTCCATACTAAAATTAACCAAAACAAATTTAGCGGATGAAACAGCTTAGATGCACACATAGAAGATACAAACACAAAATGTTCGATTCCTTTAGTTTTAGCCGCATCAACCAAATTTTTAGTTCCCTCGTAGTCAACTTTATAAGGACTTGTAGGATCGAAACTTGGTTTAGCACCCGTCGCGCACAAAACCACCGTACTATCACCTATGGCCTCTTTTAGACTCTCTGGTTTTAACACATCACCCACTACCAACTGCGCAGAATCTGGCAAAACGGCTCTAGCTTGTTCTAAGTCTCTGACCATAGCCCTAACAGGAATATTTCGCTCTACTAATTCCTTGACTATCCGCCGTCCTGTTTCGCCTGTTGCCCCTGCTACAAATGCTTTCATATCAAAAATGTGCCTACACTATAAAGAAATTTACGCAGAAGTTAGGAATCTTCTATTTCCCCATTGTAGATTTACTGAATAAAACCTTAAAGTTTTTAGATTTCATGAAGATGTTAGCTTCCAGTGAAACATTGACTTCAATAATGGGAATCCTGAAGTTAGAGCCAAGCACAGTCACACAGTAAGAAGCTTATGTTGTCACAAAACCACGAATTTCAATCTAGAGATGCTGTTAGTTGGGATGTAGGCGCAATGTCACCACATGACACAGAGATACTAGCACCTACATCTATGCGTTTTTCCGGTCAATTTGCTGACTGTATGGAAATGTATGCCCCAGCACCAAAAGTAGCAGAATATCTCAATACTCATCAAGAATGGTTTTGTCGCTGCGCTCAACCTATGAAGGTAGAAGCAATTTCTGTTAATGGCTATGCTTTAGTAATTGGTCGCTTCGGCGCTTTTGGTTATGATGTCGAACCAAAGGTTGGTTTAGAACTTTTACCCCCGGAAAATAACGTATATCACATCAAAACGATCGCTATCCCTAACTATACTGCCCCAGGCTACGATGTCGATTTTAAAGCGGTAATGGAATTAGTAGAACTTCCCGCCGATAGTCAAGGTAAGGTAGTAACAAAAGTAGAGTGGACTTTAGACTTGAACGTTGATGTCCAATTTCCTAAGTTTATTTATCGCTTACCTAAATCAGTAATTAAAAATACGGGCGATCGCTTGCTTAATCAAATTGTCCGCCAAGTATCGCGCCGTTTGACAGCTAAAGTACAAGCAGATTTTTATAAATCCTCTGGGCTGCCCTTACCCCCCAAATCTAAGTGTCACCACTAAACAAGAGAGGTAAGGAACGTCAAGCTAACTATAACTTACTGAGAATATTTTGAATAATTTGGACTCCGCTCACCGCTTGCCAAGCAAACAAAGCTAAAAGCGCCGAATTTAATACAATGTGCGTGTATCTTGCCCAATCCTGCCCTTTCTGCATATAAGGAGATAAACTAGCAGAAACAGCGATCGCTCCAGTCATTCCCAACCCAGCTAACAAATGCGGTCCAAAAAATAGTTTTTGGTTGTTGATATAAGTAGCACCCATCCCAATTAACGTCCCTACTACCATTAAGCCCAGTAGAATCGAACCGATTTGATAATGCCTGTTGTTGAATTTGCCTTTAATTAGCTCTTTTTTAGCCTCACCCTCTGCGTATCTTGTCTGTCGTACTTTTACGCCTAAGTAAAGGGCGTAAATTGAAACTCCTAGCAAAGCAAACATCAAAAGCGGGTGAAAAATATTTAGCCAAGGTTTGATTTCTGTGGGAATTTCCAGGCTCATAGCGTCCTAATTATTAATTTACTTGATAAAACTTAGCATAACCGCTTTAAAAAACTTATTGCAAGCCAAATATCTGCTCTAAGCTCTAGAAAAAAATTGGTGATTGGTAATGGGTGATTGGTAATGGGTAATTGGGAAGAAAATCATCACGCTTTCAGTAATGCTGAAAAACTAAATAGTATTCAATTGTTGCTAATTCTTGGTAAGTCAAACTATAAAGTATAATTTTTAGCATCAAGCGGGTAGAGTGCTAATTTAAGCTATGGCTTCTAATCAAGATGTTTTGTTGATTAAATCAGCAAAAAGCGGCGACATTAAACAAGTACAGGCACTATTAGCGGCAAATGCGGATGTTAATGCTAAAAGTAGCGATCGCACTACAGTTTTAATGTTGGCAACTATTGGCGGCTACAGCGAAATAGTCCGCCTGCTAATTGAGCAGGGAGCCGAGCTGAACGCTCGACGCAAATTTGGCATCACAGCCTTAATGTTAGCGGCGGCAAATCATCAAACTGATATTGCCCAGATTTTGCTTAGTAACGGGGCAGAGGTCAATGCCAAAAATGATGATGGTAGTACTGCACTGATGGCAGCGTGTTTAAAAAACGATCTTGAGATTGTCCAAGTGCTATTAGCGGCTGGGGCAGATATAAAAATTAAAGATCGAGATGAAGATACAGCCCTAATTGTAGCCGTACAGTACGGTCATTCTAAAG
>BNWD01000012.1 GCA_025998575.1 Alphaproteobacteria bacterium
TCAAGCAAATACAGAACTTATCAACTTCCTTTCGTGTGAATTCAAAGTATCAAAATCAAAAATCTCAATAAAAAAAGGCCAAAAATCTAAAAGAAAACTAATATCTATAAAAGCGAAAATCTACTAATATATTACGGGATTATCAGCCAATTACGGTTTTGATAAAGTTTATTATAGCGGGACTAAAAATGTAGTCGCTTGCAGTGGTAGTGAGAGATTATAATCGAAAACAACGAGATAAATATCACTATCCATAACTTGGAGGATCAAAGAAATGCTCATCCTGTTATTAGGACTATTTATGGATTCATAAATATTGTAGAATTAGAAATTCCAGTTGATAATATACGTATGATAGTAAAAAGCATAATTGCTAAAGAATATCATGGTATAAAAAAGAAGGTTAAGATGCTATAATAAGAAAGTATGCACATAATCAATTGCATGAGATTGATAATACATAGGAGATTCTTCTTGATTTAAAACTCTGTCGATTGCACATAAGCGGTTTATCAAAATTGTAACCGGTTGCATACACGCTGGAAATACAGCTATTTGTATAGAAGTTCATATAGGTTGCACTGATCTTGAGAATTCTATTGCAGTTAGAATGAAGGATTACATTTCATTAGATAGAAATGAACAGTATAAGCGCGCTTAAAAAACAATACATGCCAATATGATTTTTATGCTATTCTATTAAGTATAGATGGAAGAGTGGAGGCGTTGTGTGGATTATTGACTGTAAAAAGTGATAGAATCGTTTTTGGAATTTCTTTATTTCTGAGTTATGTATGTTGTGTAATTTGAGGTTTGCGCCTAGTCCAACTGGATTTATGCACATTGGGAATGCTAGGGTTGCTATAATTAACTATCTGTTTTGCAGGAAAAACGGAGGTAAATTATTGCTGCGAATTGATGATACCGATGCATTGCGCTCGAAGAAAGAATACGAAGAGTCGATTTTGCGGGATTTGGAATGGCTCAATATTAGTCATGATTCGTTTTTTTCGACAGTCTGAACGGATTGAGCGTTATAAACAAGTTTTACTGCAGTTAATCGAGAAAGGAGTTGCTTATAAATGTTATGAAACGCAAGAAGAATTAGAATTTAAACGGAAGAACTCTTTATATTGTATATGCAAAAGAATTGTGCATGTTAAAAAACAAATTATTTCTCATCATAATAATTTAAAATTGTGCTTTTTTAATAAAAATTGCAGTACGCAAGTAGTTAATTTTGTATAGTCTGTGTTTATAGTATATTTTCTTTTCTAAAATTATTATTAAAAGCCTGTTTAGTATGGAAGTATAATTTTGTTTTATAACGCATACATTATATAGGAATTAAATAACGATTCGCTTTTAAATAATTGTCGTATTATTACTTATCTTGTTTAGTATTGTCGTTATCTAAATTACTATTCTATGTTAAATTATCTAATGAGTAAATATTAACTATATAGGAATTTTTTAATTTTAATGAAACAAGTTTTTATGACTTATATCAGTCTGCATATACTTAATACTTTTATATTTTTATTCAACGTTAAAGTGTTAAAATTAGTTATATTACAATCTCCATTTTTAAAATAAAAAAACTCTAGCTATGAGTACTATTCCTTGAAAATAAACCTATAATTAAATGAGAGTGATAGTGACGAATCCTATAAAGGAGAATGAGAATTTATATATTAGCATACATAATCGTCTGTTTTATTTAAGTTTTGAATTTTCGGATAAATCTCGTTTGGATTTAAAAAATTTCTGCTTGAATCGTGTGCTTTATCTGCAAATCTTTTCGTTTTCTTGAGAATCATATGGCAGAGCTATACTTTGACAACATGAATTTTCGATATTTTTTCAGTAACGTTTTTGGATATACATTGTATGCAATAGGCCGCGTATATGAAGTTTAATAGTGTATTGAATTCCATAAACTACACGAACTTTTTTTAGAATCGCCAAAAAAGACTGCTTTCTCTATCTTTTTAATCATGCTGTATATTTACACTATTGCCGTACTCTTTTGTGCAATACCTATAAGGTATAATATATTCAATCACTATTTACATTCTGTCCACTATATCCCATCTCTGAGCACTCTTTCAAAATTAACGATAATATCTAATTGATACACAATCTTGCTGTCATTCTAAAATTCCCATGTAAATACCATCAAGAGGCTATCATAATTCATTTTTATACAAGCTTATCAACTCAATCTTTTTCAAAAGAAAATAATCTCAGCTGATTATTTTCCTGATAAACCCGGGTCTTTTATGGTCGATCGTTTATCATTGAAATTTGAAGATGGAGCGCATATTTCGTTCAATTTGTTGCCGAGGCCAAGGGAAAAAGATTGGAGCCAAGAAGCTTATTCCGGCAAGAGTATACCAGAAATTTTGGATGAAGCAAATGCATGTTGTCGAATGTTTATCGAAAATATACGAACAAAAAACGATGAAGAAGCCATCACTTCTTTTTTGAAAGATGTTTTTCGCGAATTCGGCTCGAGAAGATCCTATGTCTTGTCTTCTTTTGGCACTTACCCTCCATTTATTTGGGAGATATTTGTCTTTGAAGTTCCAATTACACCATCTGAAAACTTCGAAAATGCTTTGAAGAGCTTCACACATAAAATTCAAAATGGAGAAAGAACCCTGCTCTGCAAAGCATACGGAGTTACAAATCCATACTAACAAATAAAGCAGGCACACGCTTATAACTAACTTTTTATTCGCGTGGCTTGCGCTATCAAAATTGTGCGACATTAAGACAATGGAGTTCTGAAAGCATTTTGAAAACAGTAAAATTTTAATGAGTACTCAGCTTAATATAACAAGAACATGTTGCATGTTAATTTTCAGATTAATGAACGTAATATGGAAAAGTTAAGCATTGCGAAAGCATAGATTTGCTGCTTTGCGGAATAAAAAAGAGGGCAAAAGGGGCATAGCTCTGAATATAAGGAGAGACGGTATGATTTAAAATTTGCGTGCTTTAGACACTGGTTAAGCAAAAACGTAATGAGCTGTAAATTCGATTTCATAGATGAGAAACTTGTATAAATATATAAAAAAAGAGGGTTATTAAAATTTGTATTGCTGTTTGTTGAATGTGAAAACCAATAGGTAATGACGCAAATTCTAATATAAAAGCTGCTTCATCAGTAAAACAGAAAAAATATTCAATTAAATTACAAAATTCTATTTTGATGAATTATATAAAAAACAAAATATTACATTAAACATAAAAGTAGGCAAGATTTTGTTTACATCTTTAATGTGACGCCAAATGAAAAAACTAACTTTTTGAATCAAAATTACTTACAGAACATACTCACGCATATCCAATCTTGCTAAGAAATATGATTGTTATTATATTTCCTTAAAAGCGAGGTCACAAATAATGTATATAAAAACTACCATCATCTACTCCCTAGCACAGAAAAGAAGGCCACGTTTCCTTGTTCGAGCTCTATGTAGACGCCAGATTCTGTCACTTTTTCGATTACAAATCCGTCTTTTTCACCAAGACTGGAATACGGCTGGTTGTTTATCCAAACCGTCCACTCGCTCTCATTGACATAAAAAATTCCAGAAATTACAATCTGTTTTTTATCTTTTTCCGGCTCTTTTTTGCCGTTTAACATATCAAAAACTGCTTTAGATTCATGTTCGTTCATAAAAAGCGAGTCAGCAAAACAGTTTGCGTGAAACATAAAAATAATGATTAATTTGATGAAAATGTTTCGCATGTTAACACGGTTTTTATAGATGGTTTTAAAGTTAAATTTTTCGATATTCTGTCTATCTTTATATCGGTAATTTTTATGAATCCTGAAGAATAATTATCTAAACTTTTCATAAAATCAAAAACAAATTTATCATGCCAGAAAACAGCTGAGACAATATATATAACTTTTTTTATGTTGCCTAAATGCACTGTTTCAAGCTCTTTTATTTCCAAATTGGTTCCCAAATGCTTTCTGTAAATATCGTCTATGAACTCATCAAAATTTATCTTTGGATTTTTAAATAAATGCCTCCGAATAAACTCTAAGAATTTTTTATTTTGCAAAATTTTCTTAGCAATATTTGCGTCTTTTTCTATTATCTGCAAATGAGCTCTCTTTTTTTCTTTGAAAGAATTTATCATAAAATTTACAGAAAGTATAAATAAAATTAACGTAAAAAATGAGACAATTTGTTTTATGTTGACTAATTTTATATATTTATTAAAAGGAGCGCTTTTCATGATCTAATTCGCATTTATATCAACAAAAGCATCCATAGTTTTTGTGTCAATTTTTATTGATGCGTTTTGTATTTTGTCAACTTTAGATTCAAACATGTGATTTTTCAATAACTCTTTGAAATCAAATTGATCTGCACACCTACAATCTATATTGTTCCAAATGTTGATTTCTGATAAAATGCTCTTGTCTATCTTTTCCAATACATTGTTGCATTCTGCGATTTGAGTTTTTACTTTTGATATAGTTGACATTTCACAAAAACATTGAGCAATAAAAAACAATGAAAAAACAGAGAATGCGACTTTAATTATGTTGTTCGTGTTCTTCCTATATTTCAAAAATGCATTATCTATATGCTCGCAGATGACGTTCATCTCTCCATTTGATTTCTCGAAAAATAGTTCCAAAACAGAATCTGTTATGGAGTAAATAGCAATATTTTCAGTAGAAATTTTATGCGTTTTTTGTATATATTTTATTGTATTTTCTATTTCTGCTTTTTTATTTTCTATTTTTATGACGCAATTTCTATAGCAGATTATGCCATTTTTAGTGTATACTATTATCTCGCAATTGTTATTTCTTTCGACTGTGAATAGCGAGCAAGAAAACTTATTTTCATCTAGCGGAAAATTCTGAAAGTACTCAGAAACGATCCATTTCGGCCAACAAGTCAATGAAACATCGTAGTTTTCTGATACAATTTTATTGATTACTTTTGCTATCTCAATATCTAATTTGGCGGCACAAACAGTCAAGAATGCCCCTTTATTGGAAAATTTGTCATAAAAGACAGTATTTACAAGTTCTTTTTGAAAAGAGAGCATACTTTTAGCCAAATTTTGCAGTTCTTTATTCGTGACAGTTTTCTTTAATATTGACTTACAAGTCATAAATTTATTCGATATAACTAAAGTCATTGAAAGAGTTTTATTCAATTGCAAATAGTTGAAAATTTCGTCATATTTATCTAAATAAAATGATAATTTTTTCAAAATATTCTTATTGTTAATATGGAATAAATCAATGCAATCGTCTGAAATAATTATTCTGAGAAACTCACTTTTAGTCTGAGCATTCAGAAAATTTAAAATACTTTTCATGGATATTTTCCTAAAAGTTTATATAGCCTTACGCTTATAGATTCCAGCAATTTTAGTAAAATAAGTGTTAATTTTTAAGAAAAATTTAGATTCCGATAACAAATAATTTTTGATCGTTTGCAAATTTAATCGTTTTTTCAAAATCGATAATTTGAGAATTGTTGGCGCCAAGAGCTATGCCGGCTAAGCCAGCATTAACTGCCTCTCCGATCGTTTTCTCTCCGATTGTAGCCATATCGATTGCGCTCTCCTGATTGATCTTTGCCATCTTGATCAAAACCCCTCCGAACTTAGCAATTTTCAATGCTTTGCAGCGCGAAATGAGCTCGCTCGTGCCTTCTGCTGCCTCTATCCCTAAGATTAGTCCTTCTTGGACAACAACAGCCTGTCCGACGTCAGTTTTCGATAATGTGTTTAAAACGAACAATCCTCTGGCTATGTCTTTGAGGTCCAATTCAGTTGGCTTCTGCGTAGTCAAAAGTCCGCTTGGAGTCAGCAATGTGTCGAGGATGCTTTGCGGACTGAGGACTGATAAGCCTTCAATTTTTAATAATTTCTTAACGCCTTTTAGCAGTGCATCATCTCCAAGAAATGCCCGAACGCCAAGACTTCGAATCCACTTTTTGCCAACAGAATCAGTCTTTAAAGACAAAAAACTAGGTCTCTTCACATTTCCGCAAAATAAGATTTCTGCTGCGTTTGAAGAGCGTATAAAATCCAAAATTTTGCCAATTTCTCCAATTTTGAATGAAGGATATTCAACTGGCCCGAAGCCATCTATCGAGACTACAACATGTTCTCTTTTCAGATTTTTGAGTTTTTCAATGATTTTTAGCGGTAAGTCACCACCTCCAGCAACAACAGCGACAGTTGCCGAGTTATTCATCGGCAGCCTCTATGTTCTCCTCATGCTCCTGTTCCGAACTATCCGCTGCCTCTTCTTGCTCAGGTTCCAAATTACCCGAAGAGCTTTCGTGTTCAATCTCTAAATTGCCAGTCATTAATGCTGCCGCAACATTTCCTGCATTCGCGCGAATAGCACTTTCGATTTCAGCAGCGATATTCAAGTTTTCCTTCAAAAACGCTCGCGCAGCTTCCTTTCCTTGTCCTAGACGCGTCGAGCCGAAAGAATACCAAGAGCCAGATTTCTCAACGATTCCAGCTTTGACGCCCAAATCGATCAATTCGCCATTTTTCGAAACGCCCTCACCATATATGATGTCGAAATCGACTATCTTAAACGGAGGCGCCAGCTTATTTTTAACAACCTTAACCCTAGTCTGATTGCCAAGCATCGTATCCTTGTCTTTTATTGCGCCAGTTCGCCGAATATCAAGACGAACAGAAGCATAGAATTTCAGTGCGTTTCCACCAGTCGTTGTTTCAGGATTGCCAAACATCACGCCAATTTTCTGTCGAATTTGATTGATAAAAATCACCATGCAATTCGTTTTCGCAACAGAACCTGTCAATTTCCGTAGAGCCTGACTCATCAATCTGGCCTGAAGTCCCATATGAGACTCCCCCATGTCGCCTTCCAGTTCAGCCTTCGGAACAAGCGCAGCGACGCTATCAACAACCAAGACATCAATAGCGCCACTTCGAACCAAAGTGTCTGCAATCTCCAATCCCTGTTCTCCAGTGTCCGGCTGAGAAATGATCAAATTATCGATATCTATATGCAAATTTCTTGCATAAACAGGATCCAAAGCATGCTCAGCATCGATAAACGCACATGCTCCCCCTGCCGCTTGAGCGTTTGCGATAACGTGCAAAGTCAAAGTAGTCTTCCCAGACGATTCAGGACCATAGATTTCAACGATGCGGCCTTTCGGCAGTCCACCAATTCCAAGCGCGATATCAAGGCTTAAAGACCCAGTTGAAATCGAATCAATATCAATAACTTCACGCTGTCCAAGCCGCATGATCGATCCCTTGCCATATGCACGCTCAATCTGCTGCAACGCGGCATCCAGCGCCTTATTCTTATCAGTCGTCATCAACCAAACCCTCACCAACACCAATCATATACTTATATTATACCAAATTCTGAAAGATGATTTCAAGATTGGAGTTTTGCGCTTGGAGAAGGAGTTAAATTTTACACATAATATTTAATAATTATTGAGAAATATGCAAGCTTCTGAACAATAGATTGTTAAGAACACGTCTTGTAATTTTAGTTATTATAATGAGCAACAGAGTCTTTTTTAGATTTTAGATCACATTTGCATTAATATTACGTTAATTTTCATCAGTTTCACAAAAATTCCCAGTTGGCTATTCCGTTCGCCTTTTAAATTAACTTGAAGTATAATGGCTGTGTTTGATAATTTAAGAGAGGTGATGGGATGAAGATGGGGAATATAGTTAAGATTTTATGTGTTTTATCGTGTGCGTTAGGAGCCTGCTTGGGGGTATGTTTGGATCTGGTAGGTTCAATTACTAATGCATTTGTTGGTTCGACGAAAAAAATATGTGATTTTCCTATTGCTAATGATTATAATGGTCAGTTGCGCGATTTGTTCCATGATTTAGCAGAAATGACGAGTAAAATAACAGATTCCGATGACAATTCATTTCAATATGTTTTTAGCTCTAAAAACTGGGAGTTTGTTGGCAATAGTGTTACAAAATATTTGAAAAAGCCTACTCTATTCTATATAGATTAATTGCTCTGATAGACTCGTATGTTGAGTTGAGTGAGGTTTTCGGAAAAACGCTAAGCAAGCCGAAGGATTTGGAAGTAGCGAAATTAAAATTGGACCTCGCATTTCATTACTTGCCTCAGATTTTGGATAAAGATTTGTTGCTACCGTCTTCCGTGAAAGATCAAGTAAGCAGCGTTTTGACTCATCTTGCTGAACTAATGCGGACAGCATTTTTGAGGAATAGTTCATCGAGCGCGACTGTTCAAAGTGGGAAGGATGCCTTGAAACTCCTTATAGAATATTTAAGAATTCCTACTCCAGAAAAGTTAACTCACACAATAAACTCATATGTTGGTTTGCTCGAGATTTCTAAGTCTCCGTTGAACATTCAACAAATATTGAAATTGGAGAAGTTAAAGAATTCACTTGGGCTCTGCGAGTGCCTGAGACTCTTTGATTTAACAGATAAAATTCATTTCGTTTTGTATGCTAAATTGCTTCGCGACAACAATAATTTTACAATCCTGTGCCAATACGATTTGTTTCTTCCTGACATATGCGCGTTTTTCACGCTTTTTAATGATTTGGCCTGCGTTCTTACAGGTGAGTTTGTCTATGGCTCTCCTGAACAGAACCATTGGAATGTAATGTTTAAGGCTGAGGCAGAGTTCCAAAAACTTCGCGAGTCTTTTACTGCTTGTCAAGAAAATTTGAATTTACAAACACTTGTAGAATTTCTGCGAAACTTCTTGAATCTAAATGATGAGAAGAACAGAGTTGCATATTATTTTCCATCGATTCAACGTATGTTTAACATACTAACTAAACTAAATTCATCAGATAATGTCCAATGGTTAGTTTCTTTGAATCGTGGGTGTATAGAGACTGCATCGCTTATTTACGATGCTAATGTCTTTCACGAAGATGAAATTCACGCACTTAAATCTAATTTGAATTTTCAATGTGAACTTGAAAAAGACTTCTTGAAAATTTTGAACTATTTCAACACTCTCCTTCGTTCTTTTCTCTATACTGATGATGAAATCCTTGAACAAAAGCTACCTCACCACAATAATCTGTGTTTTATGGCAAAAGGTGACTTGGTTGGAACGCAGAATTTACTTGATACGGCATTGAGATATGTTAAAGATCCAAACGCTGAAAATTTCTTTGATTTTTTTGTTAAATTTGCTGGTTCACTTGGTAAGTGGGCTATTGACGTAAGTCACTTCCGAGGTAATAAGTACTCTCTCCGTAGTTTTTGGTGCTCGATTAAACGCGTGATGGATTTCTTTCTCGAGCAGCGGGCAGTTCATCAAGAGTCTCAATAATCTATTGATTTCGTTAGCTTTTTGGCAATATACTTTTTGTGGATAAATGAAGAGTATATTGCACGATGAAATTTACATTAGATTGGCTTTTTGACCATTTGAAGACAGATTTGTCCGCTTGCGAAATAGCTGATAAGTTGACTGCACTTGGCATAGAGGTCGAGGCGCTCACGGATAACAACAAGAAGTTTGATGGTTTCGTTGTTGGCTATATCAAGAACGCCGAAAAGCATCCGAATGCCGATAAACTCAGGGTTTGCCAAGTCGATATCGGAAGCTCAGTTAAAACAATCGTCTGCGGGGCTCCAAATGCTAGAGAAGGAATTTTCGTCGTTGTCGCGCAAATAGGCGCAATCATCCCAGCTTCTAACGAACCATTAAAAAAGAGTAGCATTCGGCAAGTCGAAAGCGATGGTATGATGTGCTCGGCGGACGAATTATTAATCGATTTCGGCAAACACGAAGGAATTATTGAACTCGATTCAACTAGCGTTGTCGGCTCATCGGCTGCCTCTGCTCTTGGCCTGGACACTATCGTTTTCGATGTCAGCATAACTCCTAACAGAGCAGACTGCTTCTGCGTCAGAGGAATCGCTCGAGATCTTGCCGCTCTTGGCGTTGGAGAATTATTACATTTGCCTGCGAAGTGCATAAAAAGATCTTTTGAAAATCAAGTTGATGTCGAAATAAAAACGAAAAATTGCAATTATTTTTCGACAACTGAAGTTCGAAATATTTCCGGCAAAACGCCTGATTTCATTGCCAAACGATTGCAATCTATCGGCCAGCATCTGATTTTTCCGGCTGTCGATATTGCTAATTATATCTGCTTGGATGTGGGGCAACCATTGCATATTTTCGATCTCGATAAGGTGACGAGTTTGGTTATCCGCGAGTCGGCAAATCAAGAGCGCATATTGACGCTTGATGGCAAGGAGAAAATATTGCCGAAAGGCTCTGTTGTTGTCGCAAGCCGCGTTGGCGAGCCTTTGTCAATTGCTGGAATCATGGGAGGAGTCAGCTCGGCTGTTTCAGCTGATACGGCAAATATATTGATTGAGGCTGCGTATTTCGACAAAATCTCGATCGCAAAAACTGGCCAAAACCTGCGGTTATCTAGCGACTCCAGAGTTCGCTTCGAGCGAGGCATCGACCCTGAGGCGCTCGATGAAAACGTCAATTATACTTTGTCGCTCTTGTCTTCCATTTGCGATTGCTCTTTTTCGGAAACAAAAAAAGTCGGAGCATTGCCGAATAATAAGATGCAAATAAAATTAACTTCTGATAAATTTCTCGGCCTAACCGGATTGCCGACTGTTTATTTCGAGAGGGCGCCAGAGATATTATCGCGCTTATCTATGCGGGTTGTTTCTCGCTGCGAAAACGAGATTCTTGTTGAAACGCCGTCTTTTCGTCACGATCTGGCTATTGAAGAGGATCTGATCGAGGAAATTTTGCGGATGACTGGCTTTGACGCTGTCGAGGAACAAGATATCGTGAGATCTGATCCTATAATAAGAGAATATTCGCAGGATAAAATCTCCGATGCACTGGTTTTTAATGGATTTTCTGAAATCGAAACTTTCTCTTTTGTTGATAAAAAAACTGCTGAGCTGTTCGCGAATGCCGATCAGTTAATTACTATCAAAGACGCGCTAACCACTGATTTTTCTGTTCTTCGACCGAGCATAATTGCTTCGCATTTGAAAAGCTTGAAAGTTTTGCAAAATAAAAGTCAAATGAATTGCAAATTGTTCGAGACTGGTAAACGATTCTTTATTAATGACGGCAAAATAGTTGAGGATTTTATGCTGACAGTGACTATGTCCGGCTTCCTCTCTGCTCGAAACTGGCTGAAAAAGCAAGAGAATGTTTCGGTTTTCGATGTCAAAGCGATTCTTGAACAAATCATCGGTATCGTCGTCTCCAATTTCCGCCTCGCAACAACTGCGCCCGACTATTACCATCCTGGTCGCTCAGGTTCTTTCATTATAAAAAAAGACACTGTAGTCGCTTATTTTGGCGAAATTCATCCGTCGATTTTGCCAAAACTAGACATTACTGGCCCTGTTGTTTGTTGTGAACTATTTTTGAACGAGCTTCCTGAACTGATTCAAACGTCGCCTAAACAACCGCTTGCTCTGTCTCCATTCCAACCGACCTCTCGGGATTTTTCTTTTATCGTAGATTCCGAAATGCCTGCTGAGCAACTCATAAATTCTATTAAAAAATTGCGAATCGATTTCGTCAAAGATGTCTCTATATTCGACGTCTACGAATCAACCGCCTTCGGCGAATCGAAAAAAGCCATTGCACTGGAAGTCTTGATGCAATCCGATAAATCAACCTTAACCGACGAGCAAATAAACACCGCTTCTTCAAAAATAATCTCCACTATATCAAAAGAATGTAACGGCTCTTTGAGGGAACAATAAACGATATTGGCCGCTTGCTAAAATATAGCTGTTAAAATAAAATCTTTAAAAACAGATATTTTATGTTTGTTCCAAAAAATCAAAGAACTAGAAATATTATTAGTAGTCATAAATCAAAAGTATAGTTGTAAATTAAGTGCAGTTTGAAAAAGGCGCAAGTTGTAGTTTCAAAAAACGAAAATTTCCTATAAAATTAATATAACAGAGTGGGTTGAGGGTTTGGCGTGAGTAGGCAGAAAAATATTTTTCCGATACCTCTTAGCATAAATTGGCATGAGGGGATGCTTTTATCTCAGCATCATTTTCAGCAGAATGATCTTAGGATTTTTCGCATTTTGTCTCGTCAGATCAGCCTTTTGTCGTCAAATCAATATGGAGTTTGCCATCTGAGAACAGATGCTGTTGCGTTCAGTGATGGAATATATAGGATCGAGGAGCTTGAGGCTATTTTCCCAGACGGGCTTATTCTCAGTTTCTTCCCAAAGAAAACCAAGAATCTCAAATCATTAGAAATCAACATAATCAAAAATATCAAAGATAAGTCAGTTGAAATCAATATTCATCTTGTTATCGCTGAGAGTTTGGAAAATATTCCCCCGATAACTGGCGACCCGGCGAGGTTTTATTCGATATCTGATGACGAGGTTCAAGATGAAAACATAGCTGGCAACACGTTGAAAATCCCTAGGCTATTTCCAAATGCATTCTTATATATAGGTGAAACTTTGCCTGAGTTTTGCATAGGGTTTCCGCTGCAAAAGATAGTTATTATCGATGGCGTTTGCAAAATAAAAAATTGGACTCCTCCTTGCTTTTTTATTGAAAAACACTTTCCTCTTTGGAAAAAATGCGCGAATTTGGCGGTTTCGATAAGAGAGAAAGCGACATTCCTTGCTGAGAAACTAACAAATCTCGTAAACGAGATTATTGCCACAGACACGAGAAAAATGCTTGAGCAAATAGTTCAAGTTATGCCAAGAATGGAGGCACTTGTCTATAGCAACGAAATCCGCCCGTATGAGCTTTATCAAGAGCTTGCCAGGGTTTTGAGCTCCGTCTCTGCCATTATTCCGACGGATATCGCTCCAATCATGCAGCCGTATAATCACGATGACATTGACGATTGCATATATCCGATTATATCACTGATTGAGCATTATTTAGCGGCTATCGAGCGCGGATATTCAATCATTTCATTCAAAAGAAAAGAGAGCTTTTTTTATCATTATTTGACGGCTAAAGAGTTAGAGCGTGCTGAAAATGGAAAGCTTTATATCGGCATAAAGGCAGAGAATGAAACTAGTCTGTCTGAGCTTGAGAATTGGGCAAATAACGCTGTTATTGTCTCCGATTTCGCGGTTGATAACGTTAGAATAAAGAGGATAAAAGGCGCGCAAAGATCTCAGCCTTCTTTCGAGATAGCATCGAAAGTCCTGCCAGGAACAGGAGTCTTCCTGTTCGAAGTCTTGATAGACATTAATTTTATAAAAGAAGAACAAAATATCCACATATTCAATCCAGGAAACTACGCCATAAAACAACCAACAGAAGTAACTCTATATTTGCCGAGAATTAAAATATGAGACTAAAATTTCGCTGCAATGTGCTACTCTGAATTTAGAATGAGCTCATCAATTTAACGTGACTGTCTATGCAATTATCTGAGCCAACTTTAGAAAAATGATTGAAAATTATATAAACGCTTTCCATATTTCAAGTTGTTTTTAATAGTCTTTTCATAAAATTTAGCACTAATTATAGCAGAATTTAATACTCCGAAAAGAATACCAACGTTCTGCAAAAGCACATTGTTGCTCAGTGATTATAAAGTGTTTTTGTTAGTTCGAATGTTTTTCTTGTTCGAACCAAATAAAAGTCGGAGGACGCGTTTTTATCTTGACTTTTTGCTGTAGAAATGTTCTAATATTCAGCAGTGATACTTTGTTAATATTTTCATTGCATAGCGCCGAGATAAATAAAAATGTATCGGACTCGAGTTGAGAGAGGCTTCTTGAAAAATGTTCATTCAAAAAAGCAGGCATATCATCTTTTTGTATTTCGTTTTGTAGTATTTATTAAACGCTATGATTAATTGGTTTCCGATTTTCAAAATGTTTGAAGCGAGCATCAAAAATTCGCTCTAAAACCTCCTCCATTTTTGTTCTTCGCCTAGATTCCAGGAGTATCTATAATTCGTATCTTTTTTTGACAGAACTCGCAAATTATGTTCGGCGCTTTCTATCGTCAAGCATGAAAAACTGCCGCTAGTTGTTTTTCTTCTCCAAGAAACTCTGCGAACGAAATCCGCAGATATTTAGAACACGATTAAACCAGTTAAAAATTTCTTGCTCAGTTACTTCGTAAATTCAACAGATTATTCAATAACCTATTTGTTTTATATGCTTTTTAGCAATATACTTTGAAAAATATCCTTTTTAATTAATATAGCGTATTACGTAAAAACAAACGCATAAAATGTAGGAATTATTATGCAATTGCCTGAAGTAGGCTAGTATGAGTTCTATGAATTTTGGAAGATTTTTATAAAAGTGGTTTGAAAAAGATTCACATCTTTTAGCAAAATGCATACTCACTTTTACTATTTAAGTCATAAACTTAAGAAGTTAAGTGACGATAATAATCCGATAAATTTGTTAAACGCTCTGCAAAATATCTAGAATTATACTTTCTTAGAAAGCGACATATAGCAAAATTAGTTTTGATCAACACCAAGAAATTTATGTAAAAAGATAGATTATTGAATGAGCTTTTACAAAAACATGATGACGCGCTGAATGTTAGCAATATTGCATAATACCCTCAGGCGCAATATACAGAGTTTTAAATCAATAAGAGAATCAGACTCTTGTAATTGATTTTGTAGATACTTTCTTAGTTTATAGTATCGCTAACATTAACCTTCTTTTCTATATCAGTATATTCTCTAACTGATATACTTCTAGTTCTACAATTTCTATATTGTAAAAATATCTTGTTCTATATGGTTCTGTAAACACCTTATCTTCTATATTTTTGATAAAATAATTTTTGAATGTAATGGTTAACATTGTTCGAGACTATATCATAGCCAACTGTGGCAATATATGCATCAAACTCAAAAAACCACCGCGGAGCGAAACTAGAGATTAACCTGACAAATGCAATAATGTAAATAAGGTATCTTTTCCAGTGTGCGCAAGTGAACTTTCGAAAAGACTGGCTTCTAGAGCCGCTCAAGCCATTATATAAATATTTTGTCGGAGAAAATTTGACTGTTATTCATAACAGTTTTTTCTCTCAGGTCTGATAAAATTTACACAAAACCGTAACCGTGGGCAACTCCCAGTGCAATAATATAGATAAGGTATCTTTTTTCCAGTGGGCGCAAGTGAACTTTCGAAAAGACTGGCTTTTAGAGCCGCTCAAGCCATTATATAAATATTTTGCCTAAGAGAAATTGCCGTTGTTTATCCAAATATTCAAAGTAAATCGTATAAGGCATATTTTTGGCAATATTGCTTTAGTAATTTTTCAGAAAAAAAAGGCATTTGAAATATTGCGCCCGTTGAGGTATACGCTTTGCCTTTTGGCGAAAATAATAATTTTGCTGATAATATTTTCCTCTGTTAACAGTATTTTTACTTTTTTGTTATAGCATAGTTATGTGGAGGTCTATATTGCGAGCTATGATGAACAGAAAACAGATATCGATAGCTTTGCAAGGGGGAGGAGTCCAGAGTGCGTTTGCTTGGGGAGTGCTGGATTTTTTCCTTAATGATGGTCGGCTGGACATAACAGGAATATCGAGCACTGGGCTTGGAGGAATGGCTGGAGCGGCGTTGATGCAAGGGTTAATAACCGGAAGCAACAATGCTGCCTCTGCCATGCTCAGGGAATACTGGATTGGAATGAATAATGTTTCGAAAAAGATGGCACCGTTCATTTCTAATCCACTTGAGAGAATTGTAAATTATTATAATTTTTCTGAAACAAACGACGTATGTGAGATGAAGGGAATTAGCCCGTATGACAAGAACCCTTTGAATATCAATCCTTTGCTTGATTTTATTGATTCATTTTTTGATTTCAACATTATTAATGAAGAGAAGAATAAGAAGATATTCATTAGCTCGACGCATGTTGAAACTGGGAAAATAAAGGTATTTTCGAATGACGATATGTGCGCGCAGGTTTTGATGGCGTCTTTTTGCTTGCCACACGTTTTTCATTCAGTAGAAATAGATGGCGAGCACTATTGGGATGGCGGAATGGTAGCAAACCCAGCTATAAATCCATTGATCAACGGAGTCTCTTCAATGGATATTGTAGTCATACAATTGTCTAAAACCGCTTGTTTTCAAGCTCCAAAGAGTTATGCGGACATCGAAAACAGAATAAGGGAAATAAACTATAATGCGCACCTTTTGCGTGAAATGCGAGCTATTTATTTCATCTCAAACCTAATAGACTCAGGGAAAATTGAAAAAGGTAGCCTAAAGCGAATAAACATGCACGTTGTCAGAAATGAAAGCTACAACTTCAAAAACGTCGGCAAATCTGGCAACTTCTGCTCTGATTGGGGCGCGATCATGAACCTATATACAGAAGGCTTCAACACGGCAAAAAAATGGCTCGGCGCCAACTTCGAAAATATCGAAACAGAACACTCAAGCCTCTCTGACGAAATCTTCGGCGCATATGTTTGATCTCCGCCATGATAAATTGTTTTAATCGCAAATGTCGAAATATAATTTCTGAAAATTTCAGGTGTATCTTGCTATAAAATATATTTATTCTGAAATTATTGGAAAAGATAATTTTGCATTTGCGCTTACAATTTTCTCGAAAAACTGTTTGAAGACAAGCAAATTTCGCTGGGTAATGATTTTAGTATAGTGCTGCGCCTTGGCGTTTCATTAAGTTGCTGGTAAGTGCAAATTAATTCGTCGAGCTCTTTTTCTTGAAAAATTCATTGTAAGCGCTATGTTTGGAAGCTAGCAAAGTTAAATTGCTACTTTTCGTCGAAAGTTGTTTAGTAAGTTGCAACAAATATATATAAAATTTTACATAAATAGAAAAAAATATAAAATAATATTGCGTGTCGCGTTATTATATGTTATATTAGTTGTAATCGACAGCAATGGTGCTGAAGAAATTATGTTTTTGGAGGAATTTGAA
>BNWD01000013.1 GCA_025998575.1 Alphaproteobacteria bacterium
ATTATGGATAGTGACATTTATCTCGCTGTTCTATATTATAATAGCTCACTATCACCACACCAAAGGCAGCGTTTTTCACTACTCTCTGATGAATTTTATCAAAACCGCAACTAGTTGACAATCCAAGAATTTTCCAAGTTACAGGCAAAAGCCATCAAAGCCATTGCCACACAAACTACAAATGCCATATGACCAATGGATAAGAAAAGAGCAGGAATAGTCTCCTGCTCTGCAGAGTTAGTTTTATATTATAACAGTTCCTCTGACTTCTAGTTTGGCCTTTGGACCAACGATTAAGCCTGGCTCTGCATTAACGATTTGGTGAGATGGAATCAAGTTTGTTCCTTCCTCAAAATCAAGTTTACCTGTTACGTGAGAGCCGCCTGGAAAGCTATAGCTTTCGCCGAAGACTGTCCATTCGTCGTTTGACAAAACGGCATCACCAAGAACGTTGAACAAATTTCCTGTGATCCTGACTCCGTTTGGTATCGAAAATCCTGCTGGATTTTTCACATCAGAGTTATATAGGTTCAACCCAAATTGATAGTTAGAATTTGGTGCAAGGAATATGTTGTTTCCTTTTTGACCAGCAACATTCATGTCAAGATCATATACATATTTGTTGTTGAAAAAGTCATTTTTCTCAGTAAACAATCTTGTCAATCCGAAATCTACATTTTTCGGCAAATTTCCACTGCTTATATTATGAGTTGTCACATTGACAAAGTTCAGTTTAGTCTTATAAGCATCTAGAGAATAACCAACTTCTTTTCTCTCGACCTGAAGATCTATAAGCTTTTTATTTTTAGTTTTCTCAGGCTCTGATTTTATTTTCTGTTTGCCTTTTTGAACGTATTTGATTGTGCTATAACCATAATCATGATGATAAATGACAGTTCCGTCTTTTATATACAATTTCCCTTCAAGAGCATTCGGATTCAAAGGCAAAAACGAATTGCCCTTTTGAACTCCGAGAACAACAATTCCTTCTTTGTCGTTTATTCTGTTTATTATTACGCCATCAATAGACATCTTCCTGTGTTTACCATTGCTGATTTCGAAAAGCACATTCCCACTGTTATAAAAGCCTCTTCCTGCGTAGAATTTACCTCCTCTTAAATAGAATGCGCCAGTGTTGCTGACTCTTGCGTTTTCTCTGATTATTTGATCTATTTCCTGTTGTGAAACAGGCAAAACAACCTGGGTTTGATATTTTTTATCCATGCTGCCAGCAAAAAATTCTCCGCAAACAAACACTGCTTTCCCCTCATTAACAAACAGCTTTGAGCCCTTTTGAACACGAAAATTACCAGTCTGTTTAATATGAAGACTATTTTGTTCAACATCAAGCTTGCTTCCAGCCTGAAGCTTCATTTCTCCTTTTATCAAAGCATCATGAGGAGAAATTGCCTGATAAGGAAGGAGATAGCCTTCAGGATTTACCAAAACAGGATCCAAAGAAGAAGGAATAATAAGAGTCTGTTCATCTAGGGAATTCTGAGTTGTATGCGCAGTATCCTGCATTTTTGAGTGATTATTTTGCAACATCGGCGACGAAGCATTGGAATTGCTCTGCTCAATTAGCGTCTTCTTTACCTGATCATCATTTGATGTTTTTACATTTGGACTTGACACTAATGGCAGGCGCGATATAGGCTGGATAATCTCTATTTCATCACGCTGGTTCGCAGAGAATATATCTGCATTCGGATTAGGAAGCAAGGTCTTATCAACGCTTGGCCGCATTTGAGCCGTTTCAGCATTTGGAAACTGAAATGGTTGCGGAGCAGAAGAGTTTTCATTTGGCAATTCTATAGAGCTGCTAGCAGCACTTGGCCTTTGATCAATATAAGACTTCTTTTCAGATTCATCAATCTGAAGTTGCTGTGAATTTTCTTGCTCCTTAATCCTTGATACTAACTCCTTCATTCTTGCATTAGAAGCAGGAGAGCTGGTATTATATTTTATACTTTGATTTGGTTTGCTCGAAGATGCATTTCCAACATTATCTTGTTCAAGTGAAGAAATGCTAGATGAACTAGGTGAATTCTGCTTTTTATATTCTCCTGGAAAAACAAGATGTTCTGGTTTATTTTTCGACGAAATAATTGCAGGATTATTGTCAAAGTCATCTAGTGGAAGCGGCTTGTTAAGATCCGGATTATTCTGCTGTTGTTTTTTAGTAAAAAGTGCAGCCGCTCCAGTAGGAGTCTTCTTTTTCGAACCAAGCTGACTAGAGTCCTGACTTATACTAGGCAAACTATTTGCAGAATCTGGAGACATAGCAGAAGTTTGAAGCATAAATGCTTTTTGGTCATTTTGCGTTGAAATGGCGCTCAACTGCGATTCACTAGAGATAATATTGCTAGTAGTTGAAAAATGAGCCGTTGAGTTGCTTTCGCTTGTCTGAGTTTTGCTCATGCTAATAGCCTGACTAGAGCTATCATTTGCAATGCTTAAGCGCTGTCCATCGCTATGCATATTGTTGAATTCAACAGTAACCCGAATACGATCAGGATCGGAATTCGGGAGAACGAAAGACTGATCGCCTGTGCTCGCAAGCGCCTCTCTGCCAGCTAATATTAAAGCAAAACTTAATATCAACAATTTTTTATTGTTTTTCATGTTTGACCTCCTCCAAGTAATAACCACATAAAACATGTGCTATTCTTATGTTAACAACGAAAAGTTAATAAAGAATTAATGAAAAATTAAATAAATGCATTTCTATAATTTTTCATAGCTAATAGTATAGAAAAGAATAAACCTCGCATTACAACATGTAAATCATAGAGTGATCCCAATCCTAAAGGTTAAATCAGAAAGTAATGATAAGAGATTATGGATTGCCCACTAATTACGGCTTTGATAAAATTTATCAGATTTGAGCAAAAAATGTAGTCGCTTGGTGTAGTGAGGGAGAGCTGTTATAACACAAGCAACGAGGTAAATGTCACTATCCATAACTTTATTAAAATAATAAAAAGCAGACCAGAAAGAGAATTATTTAAAGGTTTTTTTGGAGAGGTAAATAATGAATTTCTTTTGAATCTCTTCTTGATTTTAAACTCTGTCGGTTGCACATAAGGTGTTTATAAACAGTGGAGAAAAAAAGCTCATAAAAATTTTAAATATTAAAAGAAATTTTATTTCGCAAATTGATAATTTAGGTGGTCTGTTGAGAAGGTAAAATTTTTATGAAATTATTTATTAATAATAAAAAAATATTTTGTTTGGAATTTGCAAACTTCAAATTACAAGCTTTACTGACAAATACTTTACAAAACAAACCTTTTTATAATTTTAAAGTGGACGACAACTGTTAAGTTTATCAACAAGCAATTTAACGAAAGGTTATAACGTTCTCTTTAAATAATATAATATCTTAGCGCTGACTTGTAATATTCTACCAAACATGTTTCCAATTTGGTAACTATATCTTCTCTATAAATTTCAGCAGTCATTTCAATGAGTCTAAATCTTCTAAAATTCTTTCTCAAATACATTCAAACATTTTTCTGTATTCTATATCTACAATTTCACAGATATAGCATTATAATTTTGGATGTATTCTTTGAGGAATTCTGGCCATTCGATGAGGCATATGTTATTATTCATTGCCTCGAGCAGAGCTAGGCCGAATATTTCTTCTTTGTTTTTCAATCTGAATAGGTCAACATGCCAGATAGGGCCTTTTGTAGTTTCATAAACTTGAACTATATTAAATGTTGGGCTCGTAATGTTCTGGGTTTTATTGATAAGCAGACTTTTTATGAAGAATTGCGCAAAAGTTGTTTTTCCACGGCCGAGGTCTCCAAACAGCAAAACGGAAAACGGAGAAATCGCTTCTGCAGCCAATTTCTCCGCTTTATTCTTCAACTCCTGCAGTGAATATCTGTAAGGCAACATTATTTGTCAGATTTCGAATATCTCTTCCAGTATTTACCAAGGCCAGCGAATGTCTCGCCAAAGACACCTTTCGTCTTTCCTTTAGTTTTTGTTTTGCCAGAAACAACTGGAACATCGGTGTCTCGTTTAATTTCTTTCACAGAACAAACAATATCATTTCTATCAAATGTTATGACAACAGTGCGTTGATTGACTATCTTCGGATCCAAAAATCCATTTTTTTCAAGACGTTTCGAAACATAAAACCAACTATATCCATCTTTCTCATCCTTCACACAAGATCTCATCGTCGGAGATCCAAATTTTTGATAGACCTCACATGCATCATCTTTGCCAATGGAAATCTTAGTGAAATCGGCCATTTCGAGGACATAGCCACGATTAATAACAGCCTTTTCACAAGAGCAAAGAAACAAGCTCAGCAGAAAAAACAATAAAGGCAGATATCTCATATAATTACGCAACAACAGCAGCAGGAGTGACATTCCTGTCAACTAGTTCGATTATCGCCATAGGAGCAGAATCGCCATAGCGATACCCTGCATGCATAATCCGTAAATAGCCACCATTTCTCTGAGCGCAACGAGCAGCAATATCAGAAAACAGCTTCGTCACAACCAAATCAGATTGTAAAATCGAAGTAACCAAACGCCTGTTGTGCAAGGACCCATTTTTCGCCTTCGTTATCAGCTTTTCAACAATCGGTCTCAGCTCTTTTGCTTTCGGCAACGTCGTCTTTATCTGCTCATGCGTCAACAAAGAGCACGACATAGCACTAAACATCGCCTTCCTATGTGAGCTCGTCCGGTTCAATCTCCGTCTTGCAAATCCATGTCTCATACCAATTCTCCCTCAACTAATTATAATTATTGTCGTCATATTTTCGTGCCAATCCATCGACATCAGCCGGAGGCCAACCAGGAATAGACATACCAAAACCCAGCCCCATAAGTAGTAAAGCCTCCTTCAACTCATTTAGAGATTTTCTTCCGAAATTTGGTGTTTTCAACATATCGCTCTCAGACAACATGACCAAATCGCCAATATAGAATATATTCTCATTTTTCAAACAATTAGCAGATCTCACGGACAACTCAAGATCATCAACCTTTCTCAATAAATTCGAATCGAAAGGTAACGAAGGTGAATCACCTTGCGTATCAGCAGCGGATATATCACTCTTGCCAACAAAAACAGAGAAGTGATCTTTCAATATCGTTCCAGCTTGAGCCAAGGCGTCATCTGGGCGAATTGAACCATCAGTTTGAATCGTTAGAATCAACTTGTCATAGTCAGTTACTTGACCGACACGAACTTTCGAAATATCAAGCGCGACATTCAGTATTGGACTGAAAATAGAATCCACGGCAATCACCCCAATCTGATTTGCGTTTTTTGTGTGTGCAGAAGCTGGAACATAGCCCTTGCCACTCTCCACAGTCATTTCGAGATTCAACATCGACCCATGATCAATCGTACACAAAACATACGCAGGGTCCATGATATCGACACCTGCTGGACAATCGATATCAGATGCGGTAACAACCTTAGGGCCACTGACCGAAAGCCTAATCTTTTTCGGGCTATCAGTAACGCTTTTTAGTCGCAGAGCTTTAACCCTTAGAATTAGTTCCTGAAGGTCCTCACGCACACCAGGGACCGTTGAAAACTCATGAGACACGCCTTCGATCTTCACTGAAGTTACTGCGGCACCAGGAATTGACGACAACAAAACCCTACGCAATGAGCTGCCAAGCGTCATGCCAAATCCACGTTCAAGCGGCTCAATAACGATAATCGCTTCTCTAAGTTGCTGATCAGAGTATTGAACGTCAACTTTCCCAGGCTTGATCAAGCGTTGCCATGTATTCACTTTTAAACGTTCCATAACAACTTTTCCTCAATTCCGGCGAGCTTTAGGAGCTCTACATCCGTTGTGAGGCAGCGGTGTCACATCACGTATAGACGTTACATTCATCCCAACAGTTTGCAATGAACGAATTGCTGTTTCTCTTCCTGCGCCTGGCCCCTTCACAACCACAACAACATTGCGCACCCCATGTTCTGCAGCTTTTTTTGCTGCACCTTCAGCAGCCAATTGAGCGGCATATGGTGTTGATTTTTTAGATCCCTTGAAACCGACAACTCCAGCGGAGCCCGTTGCAATCGCGTTGCCAGCCTCGTCCGTGATCGTAATGATCGTGTTATTAAAAGTCGCGTTTATATGAGCAACGGCATTAACTATATTTTTTCGCTCTTTTCTTTTTATTCTTCCGACAGGTTTCTGTGCCATAATTCTTTCCTCATTATTTATTTAGTTGCAATTTTTTTGCCAGCAATCGGAATTGCCTTACCCTTGCGTGTTCGTGCGTTCGTGTGAGTACGTTGCCCTCTGACAGGCAAACGTTTGCGATGCCTCAACCCGCGATAATTACCCATATCCGTTAAGCGCTTGATATTCATCGAAACGATACGGCGCAAATCACCCTCAACCTTCACAGACTTGTCGATAACTTCACGAATCTTTGCTATTTCAGCATCCGACAAACCATCAACACGTTTTGCACCATCAATCTTCGCTTCGTCAACAATATATTGCGCGGTATACCTACCAATGCCATATATATATGTCAAACCTATAGCAACAGTCTTTTGTGTTGGTATGTTAACTCCAGCAATACGAGCCATAAATTCTCCCTCTCTCCTACAATCCAATACTCAGCAAAATCGACTGCATCACAACCTCAACAGGCGACCCAGCATCAATATCTAGCAAAATCCCTCTCTGATTAAAATAATCAATTAAAGGCTTCGTCATATTATCATACACGTTCAATCTCTTCAACAATGACACCTCGTTATCATCCATACGACACTCAAATTCATGTCCTCCACAAACATCACATTCACCATCAACCTTCGGGTTTACGAAATGCTTATTATAAATCATACCACACTTCGCACACGTATATCTACCAAGAATTCGCTTTTTCACTAATTCAAAATCAATGTTGAAATACAAAACAGCATCCAAATTCTTGCCAAAGTCAGCAGCCAAATCATTTAATAAGTCAGCCTGCGTAACAGTCCTCGGAAATCCATCGAACAAAACATTTCGCGAAGCGATATCAACAGACTTCATCAATTCCTGTTTAACCAACTCAACTGTCACCTCATTCGGCAACAATTCACCAGCTTTCATAACTTCGCCAATTGTTTTCGAAGAATCAGGCATAGTTTTATCAGCGTTCGCCCTCAAAAGATCACCAACAGCAACGACAATAAACGAGTGATCATCCTTAAGAAAACTAGCCTGAGTCCCTTTCCCGCAACCAGGCGCCCCTAAAAAAACTATCCACTTTCCACTAACAGACATTTTAAATACCTCTCTTCGCGCGAGATCGCTTAAACAGTCCATCATATTGTTGCGCAATTAAATGAGACTGAAATTGCGAAACGATATCAATCGAAACGCTAACAACAATCAAAAGACTTGTCCCACCGAAATAAAATGGCAAAGAAATTTGCGACAAAACGAATTCAGGTAACAAGCATATCAGACATAAATATATAGAGCCAATAGTCGTCAAGCGTGTTAATATCGTGTCAAGATAATCTGAAGTGGCCGCCCCAGGGCGGATGCCAGGAATGTAACTTCCAGATTTTTTCAAATTGTCAGAAGTTTCCGACGGATCGAACATTATCGCAGTATAGAAAAAAGATAAAAATATAACAGCCGCCGCAAAGAAAATCACATACAGGAGCTGGCCATGGCTGAACAACCTAGAAACAGTTCCAAGAATAGAATTTGGATCAACATTATTGCTGAAACTAACAATAGTCATTGGCAAAAGCAAAATTGAAGAAGCAAATATCGGCGGAATAACACCAGCATTGTTCAATTTCAACGGCATATGTGTTCCCTGTTGTTGAGCCGGCATATTGACAGCCATTTGCCGCTTCGGATATTGAATCGGAACCTTCCTACATGCCTTCTCCATGAAGACTATGAATGAAAGAATTGCCACAACAAAAAGCAGCAACAAAGACAACGCAGTGATCGAAATAGCACCTTGTTTCCCCATTGCAAACGTGTTGAACAAAGCAGCCGGCAAGTTTGCCACAATCCCTGCATAGATGATCACAGACGAACCATTCCCAAGACCTCGTGACGAAATCTGTTCACCAAGCCACATGATGAACAACGTCCCACCAGTTAAAGTGATCATAGTCGCAAACCTGAAAAACATTCCAGGATCCATAACCGCGCAACCAGCAGCCCCAACAATCCGTTCTAACCCAGCTGCAATTCCATATCCTTGAGATAAAGCCAAAGCAACAGTAGCATACCTAGTGTATTGATTTATCTTTCGCCGCCCTGTTTCACCCTCTTTCTTCAGAGCAGTCAGGTGTGGAGACATTGTGACCAAAAGTTGAACAATAATGCTGGCTGTTATGTATGGCATGATGTTCAACGTGAAAACAGTCATACGACTCATCGCTCCACCAGAAAACATATCCAAAACACCAAGCAAGCCAGTCGCATGACGACGAGCAAACTCAGCGATAACTTCCGGATTGATGTTAGGCAAAGGGATATACGTTCCAAACCGATATATAATTAGAATAAAAAGAGTAAAAAATATGCGTTTTTTCAAATCCTCAGCTTTTTTTAAAGAAGAGAACGAAAAGTTTTTCGCCAAATTTTCTAAAGGAGAGGTCATCAATAATTTCCCTTATCCAACAACGAACGAACCGCCAGCCTTTTCCAGCAGTTCCTTTGACTTAGCGCTAGCTCTCGTGGCAACAACACTAACGGTCGAATCAACCACGCCATTAGCTATTAAGGATATCCCGTCCATATGAGCAGGCATCATCTTTAACTTTATCAACAATTCTCTGTCGATTTTAGCATCCGACGAAATTTTTCCAGATTTCACAAGGCGTGAAATTTTGAAAAAATCCAATTCATACAATTTTTTCCTCGTAAAATTATTGAATCCACGTTTCGGCATTCTTCTATAGATAGGAGTTTGCCCGCCTTCGAACCCGTTCAAGCTCACGCCAGATCTCGCCGTTTGGCCCTTCCCTCCTCTGCCGGAGGTTTTGCCAAGCCCAGATCCAATTCCACGACCAAGCGTTTTCCGCTTGACTCTCGCTCCAAAATTATCCCGAATATCATTTAATTTAAACATATTAGCAACCTATATTTTTTCAATCTCAACCAAATGCCGAACTTTAGTTAAAAGCCCTTTAACAGCATTTGTCTCAACAACTTCACGAACAGACCCCACGCCTCTCAAACCAAGCGAACGTAAAAACAATTCTTGTTTTTTATTACGCCTTATTGTGCTTCTGATTTGCTTAACTTTTACTTTCGAATTTTCCACCTAAACCTCCGCTTTCCCAGCAACACCACGAATATTTCCACGACGCGCATTAATATCCGACAATTTCTTGCCCAGCTTCGCGGCAACATATCGAGGTGAAACAACACCACTCAGTGCACGCATAGTTGAACGAACGACATTATGATATCCATCAGAACCAATAGACTTGCTCACAACGTCTTGAATTCCAGCTGCTTCAAACAAAATACGCATAGCACCGCCAGCGATCACTCCAGTGCCTGAAGGAGCCGTGCGCATAACAACATTCACTGCGCCAACTTTAGCAAACGCATCATGACGAATCGTTCTGCCCTCACGCATAGAAATTTTAATCATCGAACGTTTTGCCTTTTCTACAGCCTTCTTCACTGCATCAGGAACTTCCCTCGCTTTAGATGTCGCATAGCCAACTTTCCCTTTGCCATCACCAACAACCACAAGCGCAGAAAAACGCATATTCTTACCGCCTTTGACAACCTTCGTCACACGCCTCACGCTAACGAGCTTTTCTATTAAGTGCTCTTGCTCTTCTGTTTTTCTATCTCTTTGCCGCGCCACAATCCATAACTCCTAAATTTCCAAACCATTTTCTCTTGCGCTATCCGCCAACGCCTTGATGCGTCCATGAAACAAAAATCCCGAACGATCAAAAACAACTTTTGTGATGTTCTTCTCTTTCGCCTTTTGCGCCACAACTTTGCCGACAGCCAGTGCCGCCTCAACATTGCCAGTGTGTTTCACAGTCTTCTTAATCTCAGGAAGCAAGCTCGAAGCAGAAGCTATAACCGACTTTCCGCTCTCATCCAAAACCTGAGCGTAAACATGATTGTTCGATTTATGGACAACCAACCTGCATCTGCCATTGATTACCTTAGCGATTTTATAACGCTGCCTAATTTTTCTGCGCTCATGATTATTCGTATATTGCATAGACATCTTATTTCTTCTTCCCCTCCTTCCTATAAACAAATTCGCCGTTTTTTATTACGCCCTTGCCTTTGTATGGTTCAGGCTTTCTAAACTTTCTCAATCTAGCAGCCACTTCTCCAACCTGCTTTTTGCAATGCCCTGTAACGACAACAGTCGAAGCTTTTGGGCAATCGATCGATATACCATCAGGAATTGGATACACAACATCATGACTATAACCTAATTGTAACACCAAATCTTTGTTTTGAACAGCAGCTTTGTATCCGACGCCAACTAATTCAAGCTCGATCTTGAAACCATTAGCCAAACCAGCAACTACGTTGAAAACATTGCGGCGCGTCGTGCCCCACAAAGCTCTTGTCAATCGTGCCGTGTTCTTTGGAACGAACGAAACAAATTCTTTCTCAAGCGTGCATTCCAAACAATCAGGAACGTCGTATTGCTGTTCAATCGAACCTTTTTTGAATTTCAACTGATTGTCAGCAAAATTGATAACAATTCCAGTTGGAATTGATATTTTGTGCTTTCCAACTCTCGACATTACTCGCTCCTTTAAAACACAGTACAAATAACTTCGCCGCCGACCGAATGTTTTCGCGCCTCAGTGTCAGATAAAACGCCACGAGGTGTCGACAGTATATTTATACCCAACCCATTTTTAACTAATTTCAGCTTCTTTATTGAAGAATAAACTCTTCTGCCAGGCGTTGAAACAAGACGAATCTCAGAAATAACAGGCTTTCCCTCATAATACTTCAGTTCGACATGCAGCAATTTAAACTTGCCTTTTGAATCATCAATAACTGAATATTCTCTGACATACCCTTCATCACGCAAAACTTTCGCAACAGCTTCCCTATGCTTGGACATCGGAGAATCAACAGTCTTCAAACCAGCCATTTGAGCATTTCGGATTCTTGTAATAAAATCGCTTATCGAATCATTTACAGCCATTTCAGTCTCCTTACCAACTAGCCTTGACAACGCCAGGTAAAAAACCTTTTGACGCCAATTCGCGCAACATAATACGCGATAAACCAAACTTTCGATAATAACCACGAGATCTGCCAGTTAAAGCGCAACGATTTCGAATACGAACCTTTGACCCGTTTCTTGGTTTCTCAGCCAACTTATGAACGGCAATAATCCGTTCATCCAACGACGTCTCTCTATTATTAATAATCGCCCTCAAAGCATCTCTGCCAGGCTTCTGGCTCTTCACCAATCTCTTTATCTTTTCGCCATTATTAATCGAACTTAACTTTGCCATATTTCACCTATCTTGCATATTGACTGAACGGGAAGTTCAACGATTTCAACAGAGCAAGACCGTCGTCATTGTTCCGAGCACTCGTGCACACGATAACATCAAAACCGCGAACCTTATCCACTTTGTCGTAATTTATCTCGTTAAAAACTATCTGCTCTTTCAGGCCAAAAGCATAATTGCCATTGCCATCAAAACCCTTTGAACTCAAGCCCATGAAATCCCGAACCTTCGGTAAAGCCATATAGATCAAACGATCCAAAAAGCAATACATCATTTCGCGACGCAACGTGACCTTAGCGCCAAGATTTGCACCTTCGCGAAGTTTAAAACCAGCAATGGACTTCTTAGCTTTAACAACAACAGCCTTTTGCCCGGCAATAGCGGTCATCTCATCAACGATGCTCTGCAATACTTTGCCATCATGCGCAGCGTCCGAGCAGCAGCAATTCAAAACAATCTTCTCCAGCCTAGGAACCATATAATCGTTAGCCAAAGAGAGATCCTTCTTCAGTTGCTGCTTCACTTTCGAATCATATAAATTTTTCAAATAACTCATAACATCAAATCCCTATAACGTCGCCCCAGATTTTTTAAAAAACCTGACTTTCTTACCAGCGTCATCAATCTTCCAACCGATTTTACCAATGTTGTTCGTCGACGGATCAATCAGTGCAACGTTAGAAATGTCAATCGGCATCTCTTTTCTAAACGGCCCTTGCGGATGTTTATAATCAGGCTTCACATTGCGTGTCACCAAATTAATCGAGTTAACAGTGACTTTTCTATCGTCAACATGAATCTTCTTAACAGTTCCTCGCTTGCCGCGCTCCTTACCAGAAATCACCTGAACAGTGTCTCCTCTTTTTATTTTATACTTATTCGTCATGATTTACAACACCTCCGGAGCTAACGATATAATCTTCATATAACCTGCTTGCCTTAACTCTCTCGTCACAGGGCCAAACACACGGCTTCCAATCGGTTCGCCTTGTTTATCGACCAACACAACATCATTTGAGTCGAAGCGGATTTGCATGCCTTCTTTGCGTCTGACAGGGAATTTAGTTCTGACGATAACCGCTTTGTGCACATCCCCTTTTTTGACCTTGCCTCTTGGAATCGCGTCTTTGATAGTCACAACAATCAAATCGCCAACCCCAGCATAACGTCTTTTCGAGCCTCCCAAAACCTTTATGCACAAAACCTCTTTTGCGCCGGAATTATCAGCAACCCCAAGTCTCGTTTCAGATTGAATCATTGCCGCCTCCATTCTTTTCGTCCATCAACACCCATTTCTTAGTTTTCGAATTCGGGCGGGATTCGATAATACTCACAATGTCGCCGATTTTGCAAGCGTTTTGCTCATCATGTGTGGCATACTTCTTGTGCCGTTTGACATACTTCTTATATATAGGATGCATCAGCTTATTCTCGACTTTGACCATAATCGTCTTGTCGTTCTTATCGCTGACAACAACTCCTTGCAACACTCGGCGCGGCATAATTCACAGACTCCTTTCCCTATTTCTTTTCCAATTGCGTCAATCGTGTCTTCACACGCGCTATATTTTTCTTGCATGCTCGAATAGCAGATGTTTTAACATCCTGCGTCGTTTTTGAAAGAATTCTCAAACTCATATGCTCTTTCTTCAAATCAACGCATATTTTTCCGAGCTCAGTAGCATCTTTTGATAACAATTCACTAAATTTCATCTCTCATTCTCCATCAATCGATGCGTTTCACAAATTTAGTCTTGATAGGCAACTTAGCAGTAGCCAAGGCAAAAGCAGTTTTGGCAAGCTCCTCATTGACACCATCAATCTCGAACATAATCTTCCCAGGTTTAACACGGCTTGCCCAAAATTCCGGTGAGCCTTTTCCGCTGCCCATGCGAACTTCAGCAGGCTTCTTCGAAACTGGCAAACTCGGGAATATTCGAATCCAAACGCGCCCAGTTCTTTTGACACTCCTCGATATCGCCCTTCTTGCAGATTCTATTTGACGAGCAGTTATTCTCTCCGGCTCTAATGCCTTCAAACCATAACTACCGAAACAAACGCTAGTTCCCGAAGAGGCGGCGCCACTTAATCTACCTTTAAACGCTTTTCTAAATTTTGTTCTTTTAGGCGATAACATAATCCAATTACTCCCTACACATTTTTATCACGAGTCAAAAAGTCTCCAACCTGACCTTCACCCCGATATACCCAAACTTTGATCCCGCATGTTCCATACGTTGTTTTTGCAACGCCAACACTGAAATCCACGTCAGACCTCAATGTGTGTAATGGTACCCGTCCTTCCCTGTACCATTCCATTCTGGCAATCTCCGCTCCATTCAAACGTCCTGAAACATTGACACGAATACCTTGACCTCCGACTTTCATAGTTGACTGCATAGCCCGTTTCATAGCTCGCCTATAAGAACCCCGACGTTCGATTTGAGAAGCAATGTTCGAAACAACCAAATACGCATCAAGCTCAGGTTTTCTTATGCTAATAACATCAACAGAAACTTCGGTCCCGCAAAGTTTTGCCAAATTCTTTCTTAAAATATCCAATTCAGTGCCCCCCTTCCCTATCAGCGCGCCAGGTTTAGCGACATATATTTCAAGACAAATTTTCTTAGCTGGCCTTGCAACAACAACTTTCGAAACTCCAGCAGACTTATATTTATTCAAAATATATTGTCTGATTTGAAGATCATTCAACAATAACCTCGAATAATCTTTTTTTGCAAACCACCTCGAATCCCAAGTTCGCAATATGCCAAGTCTAAAACTGATCGGATGTACTTTCTGCCCCATAATTACCTCAACTTCTTTCTGCAACAACAACAGTCAAATGACTAAACGGTTTATGGATTCGACCACCACGCCCACGGCCGCGAGGATGAAATCGCTTTAAAGTCAAACTGTGACCAACATACGCCTCACGCACATACAACGAATCTGGATTCATTCCATTATTATTTTCAGCATTAGCAACAGCAGACATGACTGTTTTGCGAACATCGTCAGCAACGCGCCTTTTCGAGTGTAATAAGACACCCAATGCTTTGCTCACAGGCATTCCACGCACCATAGACGCAACAACATTCAATTTCTGCGGACTCACTCTCAATTTTTTCAATATCGCTTTCACGCAATTAGTAGACATATCCTTCACCTTTTTGCCTTCTTATCCGCGCCATGACCGTAATACGTGCGCGTAGGAGAGAACTCTCCAAGTTTACAACCAACCATCCCATCATTCACAGTTACAGGAATAAACTTCTTGCCATTATAAACAGCAAATGTCACCCCAACAAACTCAGGAATAATCGTCGATCTCCGAGACCACGTCTTGATGGCCTCATGTCGCCCAGAAGCCAAAGTTGCCTTCGCCTTCTTCTCCAGATATTTATCAAAAAATGGTCCTTTCCAAATTGATCTAGGCACGTTTATCTCCTCACTTTCTTCTAGATATTATATACTGATTCGTTCTCTTATTACTACGAGTTTTTTTACCCTTTGTCGGTTTACCCCAAGGAGAAACTGGGTGTCGTCCGCCAGACGTCTTCCCTTCTCCTCCGCCGTGAGGGTGATCAACAGGGTTCATAGCAACGCCACGTACGTGTGGACGTTTCCCTAGCCAGCGACTCCTGCCAGCCTTCCCATAGTTCCTGTTTTGATGATCGGAATTAGAAACCACGCCAATCGTAGCTGAGCACTCACCTTCAATCAAACGTTGTTCTCCAGAAGGCATGCGCAAAATCACGTGAACCCCGTCACGGCCAACCAGTTGAACGCTCGATCCAGCCGAGCGCGCCAGCTGTGCGCCCTTCCCTCTTTTCATCTCTATATTATGAATAACCGTCCCAACAGGAATGTTTTTTAAAGGCATAGTATTCCCGGGCTTGACATCAGTCTTGTCCGCGGAAACAACTGTATCACCAACTTTCAACTTTTGCGGAGCGATAATGTATCTGTATTCGCCATCCACATATTGCAACAGCGCAATAAAGGCGCTCCTATTCGGATCATACTCAATCCTTTCAACATTTGCCTCAATATCCTTCTTGTCACGTAAAAAATCAACGATGCGATACCTCTGCTTGTGACCACCGCCTCTATTCCAAACAGTTACATGCCCATGAGCATTTCTTCCGCCGGTTTCAACCTTCTTCTCGGTCAATTTTTTGAAAGGCTTTCCCTTCCAAAGTTCCTTCCTGTCTATATTAACAAGCTGCCTTTGTGAAGGTGTGTTTGCCCTATATTGCTTCAACGCCATCGACTATACTCCAATACCTAAATCTATTTTTTCTCCAGATTCCAATCGAACTATAGCCTTTTTAAAATCTGCTCTTTTTCCGCGTTTTCCACGAAATATCTTTTCTTTTCCAGCGACAAGCATAGTATTTACCGATTTCACCTTGACAGAAAATACTCTGCCAATCGCAGCTCTAATTTCTTGCTTAGTTGCCATCTTGTCAACAACAAAGACATAAGCATTTGTCATTTTCAAAATCTTAGTCGCTCTCTCAGACATGACAGGATATCTTATCATATCAAATTCTTTTTCAATCGCAGTGTTGCTCATATTAACCTACCTTCCAGCTCTTTTATTGCAGCTGCAGTTATAACCAATTTGTCCTTATGAATGACAGA